>NZ_JASUSU010000064.1:0-13498 GCF_030445905.1 Oceanotoga sp.
CTTAACAATTTAATTATAACCTATGGAGGTAAATATCCCTTTTAACATCGTTTAAAATTACTTTAAATAAACGTTTTTAGAATTTAGAAAGATACTATATATTATCATTATAATGGAGGATCTACCGAATATGAAAGAAAAATATTGAATGAACTTAAAAATATAGAAGAGGATTATAATTATTTTTTAATAAATTATTAAGTTCTAAATAAGCTATTTATGGAGGCGATTTTTTGTGATCAATGAACCTTTAATTTGTAAACCTGTTCTTTCTGAAAAAGTTTGGGGGAATAAAGATTTAAATGAAGTTTTTAAGCATAACTTAGGAGAAAATCCAGTTGGTGAAGTTTGGCTTTTTTCTGTTGTTGAAGGTATGGAAACTACCTTAAAAGGAGTTGAAACAGGTAAAACTTATAAATCAACGGATATAATCAAAGATTTTCCATTGCTGTTGAAATTAATATCTACTTCATCATGGTTATCTGTTCAGGTTCATCCAGATGATGATTTTGCAGAGAAACTTGAAAATCAAAGTATAGGTAAGTCTGAAGCTTGGTATTTTTTGAAAGATGGTGGAAAAATAAAAGTCTCAAATGATAATGAAGGAGTTATGAATTCATTTAAAGATAATTCTTGGGATAAATGTCTTGAAGAAATTGAATTTAATAAGTTTGATACAATTTTTATTCCTGCGGGTACTGTTCATACATTAGGTCCAAATTGTACAATACTTGAAATACAACAAAGTTCTGATATAACTTATAGACTTTATGATTGGGGTAGACCAAGAGAAATACATGTAGAAAAATCTAAAGAGGTTTTGAAAAATGTGAAAACTTCTTATTGTGTTAATAGAAGTACAAATGGTATGGAAACTAAATATTTTTCATTTAATAAATTTAAAAATGAAGAAAAAATTGGTAAAGGTATATATGTATCATTAAAAGATTATAAAACTATTTATCTCGATGATAAAGTAAAGTATTATTTTGAAGGTGAATGGGTTGAGTATAAAATAAATATGAATGGTTGGAAAGGTATAATATAAAATTAAGCCTTCAAAGTGGAAAAAGAAATTAAAAAAATAAGAATCTGCTTTGAAGGCATTTTTATTTAATTTTTTAAATAAATAAGAAAGCGATTCCAAAAAATATTGATAAAAACATTTTTCAAAGTTAATAAAATAAAAACATTTTATTGATATCATAATAATAAAAGTGTAAAAGTTTTTGGAATTAATAAAAAATTATAAAACTATTTATGAAGGAGGAATTATTATGAAACATTCTACAATTCTTAATTTTACTGAATTCTACAGATTTGGTAATCCATTTGAAACGGAGGCTGTTATTATCAATAAAGAAGAGTTTCTTTATGATGATAATTCTAAATTGATGTATTTTGATATATATAATGAAGGAGAAAGTACATTTTTAAAATATAAAATGAATGAAAATGATTATATTTTTGGTCTTGGTGAAAATTTAGGTTCTTTAAATAAAAGAGGTAGAAAATATAGAATGTATGCAACAGATGATCCAAATCACACTCCTGAAAAAGAAGCTCTTTATGGTTCTCATCCTTTTATAATAGTAGATGGTAAAGAAAAATTTGGACTTTTAATAGATTATCCAGGAGAAATAATATTTGATATAGGATATGAAAATATAAATGAAATTAAAATAGAGATAAAATCAAAAGATTTTGAACTTTATATATTTGATGAAGAAGATAAAAATGAAATAATAAAAGAATATTTAACTTTAACAGGAAAACCTTTTGTTCCACCAAAATGGGCTTGGGGTTATCAACAATGTAGATGGAGTTATCCAGATGAAAAAACTATAAAAGATATAGCCAATAAATTTAGAAGTAAGGGAATTCCTTGTGATGCAATTTATATGGATATAGATTATATGGAAAATTATAAAGTGTTTACAATTGATAGAAAAAAATTCCCAGAATTTGAAAAGATGGTAAAAGATTTAAAAGAAGAAGGTTTCAATTTAGTACCGATTATAGATCCAGGAGTAAAGATAGAAAAAGAATATTCTATTTATGAGGAAGGTGTAAAACAAAATTATTTTTGTAAAAATAAAGATGGAAACGATTTTGTCACTGCTGTTTGGCCAGGTCTTACACATTTTCCGGATTTTTTAAACAATGAAACAAGAAATTGGTGGGGTAAAAAATATGGAATTTTTACAGATCTTGGTATCTATTCTTTTTGGAATGATATGAATGAACCAGCTATATTCTATACTTTGAGAAGCTTTAATAATGTTGTTAAAGCGGCAGAAAATATGAAAAATGATGTTAATATGGGAATAAATGCATTTCTTGCAAAAGATAAAATGCTTGCAATGTCCAATTCAAGGGAAGATTATAAGTCATTTTACCATATTGATGATTCTGGAAATAAAATTAATCATGATGATGTTCACAATTTATATGGATTTAATATGACCAGAGCTACAGTCCAAGGATTTGATAAATTGATTCCTGATTATAGATACTTCTTATTATCAAGGAGTTCTTATACAGGACATCATAGATATGCTACTATATGGACAGGAGACAATCACTCTTGGTGGGAACATATGCTTGTTCATATAAGGATGATTCAGTCTCTTAATTTATCGGGGTTCTTTTACACTGGGGCAGATGTGGGAGGATTTGGATGTAATTCAAATCCTGAACTTGTTATAAGATGGATGCAATTGGGAGCATTTACACCATTATATAGAAATCATGCTGCTCTTGGTACAAGAAATCAAGAACCATGGTCTTTTGATAGTAAAACAGAAGATATTTTAACAGATATAATTAAATTGAGATATGCTTTTTTACCTTATTCATATTCAGAATATATGAAATCTGTTGAAGATTTAACACCGTTTATAAGACCTTTATTTTTAGAATTTGATAATGATAGGGTTAAGCAAATAGAAGATCAATATATGTATGGTGAATCACTTATGGTAGCACCAATTTATACCCCAAATTCAAGGGGAAGATATGTTCATTTGCCAGAAGATAAGTGGCTTGTTTGGATAGCTTCGAATTATTCAAATAGGAGTATGAAAGTTTTACAAAATGGTGATTATTATATAGAAGCAGATTTAAAAGAAATTCCTATTTTTATAAGAGAAAATCACATGATAGTTTTAAGTGAACCTACAAAATATGTTGGTGAAAAAAATATTGAAAAAATAATTTTAACAGGACTTATAACTGATAAAGGATCTTATACATATTATGAAGATGATGGTGTTACTAATGAATATAAAAAAGGTAATTATGCCGAAATATCAGTAAATGTTTCTAAAAAAGAGGGAGAATATGAGGTTGAAGCTGAAATAGATACATCTGAAGATTATATACCTCTTTTAAAAGAGATCAAACTTGAGATTTATGATGAATTTGGAAATAGATTTGATCAAACACTATCTTTAAAATAAAAATAAATATAAAAAACCTGATTTCTATTTATGAAATCAGGTTTTTTATTAATGATTTTTAATTCCTATTATAGCTCCCATTTTTTCGTTTCCATGTGTTTTTCTAAAAGAATAAAATCTTTTATCTTCATATGTACATATATTTGAATCTATAATTTGAGATACACCAAATTTTTTAGCGATATCTGTATTTATTTTTGGTAAATTTATTAAATATTTATTATCTTTTTTTTCATAATATATATCATTTTCGAATTTTTCTTTAAATAATTTATATACATCATAATCTACTTCAAAACTATCTTTTCTTATAGAAGGTCCTAAGGCAACTACTATATCTTCTGGTTTTGAATTAAAAGAATATAACATTTTTTTTAAAGTTTTTTCGAGAATTTTTTTATGAGTACCTCTCCATCCTGAATGAATAAGAGCTACAATTCTATTTTTTTTATCTAAAATATAAATAGGTGTACAATCAGCATGTAATGTAAATAAATAGATATTTGATTTATTTGTTATGAGAGCATCTGTATTTTTTACTATTTCTTCAGAGTTTTCTATTATTTTTATATTATCCGAATGTGTTTGGTCTGATGAAGAAATCATGTTTATTTTAAATGTATTTTTAATAAAATTCAAATTTGAAGATCTATTTTTAGAAGAAAAATCAAAATCTATAGTTGAAAAAAATGTAAAAATATTTAATTTTTCAAACTCTTCGATATAAAGATATCTTTTACCTTTGATCATAGATTCTTTAAATATTTTCATCACCTCCATCTTAACTAAGTATAACATAACTTTTAAAACTTCACTTATAATATGTATTAAGGTATAATGGACTATATTATATATTAGTATTTTGGGGATATTATGGAGGTGTTTTTATGAAAAAACTTAATAATTTAAGTTTAAAAATTGTATTTGGTTTTATAGTTATAATAGTATTCTTAATTTTTTCCAGTTTTTTTAGTATAAAAAGTTTGATCAAATCGAATGAAGGTTTTGAAAGTTATGAAAAACTTAGCAATGAATATTCAGCTTTTTCTGAAATAGAAAACAATTTTCAGAATTTGAGAATTCAAGTCAAAGATTATATAAAAGATGAAAATGAAATATCTATTGAAAATTTTAACATATTTTATTCTCAAATGAAAGAATATTTAGAAGAGATAAATATAACTTTTAATTCTACTCACACTTATAATGAAATCAATGATCAACTAAATTTATACAATAATCATTTTCAGACTATACAAGATTATAAGAAAAATAAAAATTCTATAATCAGCAATCTTGATAAAAGTGGAAAGTCTATTTATGATTCTTCTTGGAGATATTTAAATTATGTAGATAAGATGGATGAACAAAAATTGACGGCTGGATTTAAGACACTTGATTTTTTATCGAATGCAAGGCTTTCTCTTTATAAATATCTTTATTATAATGATGAGAAATATGTTGATGGAATATATGAAAATTTTGTATATGCTGATGATAGTATAAATCTTATACAGAAAAATCAAGATTTAAATATCAAAAGTATTTTAAATGATTTAATAAAAGATAAAGAAAATTATGAAGGTTACCTTGGAGAATTAATAGGTATTATGTATGATGAACAATTTATCATAAATGAAATGGATAAAATAGGATTAAAAATATATGAAAATATAAAAACTGTTGAAGATACACTCATGAAAGAACAAAAAATACTTGGAACAACCTTAATAAAGGATAATAATTCAACTATCTCAAAGGTAAAATGGATAATAATAATAAATATAACATTTTCAATTTTTTCAGCAATGTTGATATTATTATTTATAAAAAGACCTCTTAAAAGTATGAATGAAAAAATTCAAGAATTTGGAAATGGTAATTTGAATACGAAGTTTAATATTTTATCTAATGATGAAATAGGAAAAATGAATAAAAGTTTAAATAATATGGGAAATAATTTAAGAAAAACAATAATTGAAATAGACAAATCTGCAAAAACAGTTGATGAATCTTCACATGATCTTGCGAGTTTAGCAGAAGAAACATCGGCAACCACAGAAGAACTTTCTACAAAATCAGAAGATATAAAAAATTTTGTAGAAGAGATAAATGATCTATTTTCTGAACTTGTTTCTGGAATTGAAGAGATATCTATTTCATCACAAAATTTATCAGAGAATTCTCAAAATTTATCTAATGCATCTAACATAACTGAAAATTCAGCTGCAGATGGTGTGAAAACAATGAATCAAATAATGATAGAAATGAATAATGTTGTAGAAAAAGCTACTGTGAGTCAAATAACGGTTAATGAACTAAAAGAAATGTCGGAAAATATTTTGAAGATAGTAGATACTATAAATTCAATAACAGAACAAACGAGTTTATTATCTTTAAATGCAGCAATAGAAGCTGCTCGTGCAGGAGAAGCAGGAAAAGGATTTGCTGTAGTTGCAGATGAAATAAGAAAATTAGCAGATGATTCTAAAAAAGCTACTTCTGATATAGATAAAATTTTGAAAAATGTTCAAGGAAAAACGGGTGAAGTTAATAATTCTGTAGAAGAGGTTGTAAATCTTATAGTTAATACAGGCGAAAAAATAACAACTGGTTCAACTAAATTTTCACATATACTTCAACAGGTAAAAGAAATGAATACTGGTATAGAAAATACGACAGCAACAATACAGGAGCAAAGTGCTTCAACAGAGGAAATAACAGGGCTTATGGAAAAATCATCTGAAAGATTGACTGATATTAAAGAACAAATAGAAGAATTAAATCAGGGAATAGAACAAGAATCTAAATCAGCATTAACTCTAAGCGAATCGGCAGATAGATTAACGGAACTTTCTAAAGGATTAATAAATATCATTAAAAAATTTAACATATAAAACAAAGAAGAGTTTTGACTCTTCTTTGTTTTTTTGATATAATTAATATAAGGGATTTTCCCTTATATTTTTTATAATATTATTAGCAAATAAATGTAACAATTGATTAAACGCTGGAGGTGTTTATATGAATTTAAAAAAAGAAAGTATTGAAAATATATTTTTTGATCCTTATGAAGAGTTATTTGAAAATTATTATGAAAACATATTTACTATTGGAGGTGAAGAGATAAATGAGAATGAATCCAAATGATTTTACAGAAAAAGCTTTAAATGCTTTGCAAGATGCACAGATAATGTTGACATCTTCTGGTGGTAATATAGTGAAGCCAGAACATTTGATGCTTTCTATAGCCGATATGAATGATGAAGGAATTAATGCTTTATTTGAAAATAATGAGATAGAAGCATTAAAAAAAGACTTGAACAATAATCTTGAACAAGATATTGGAGTATTTTATTCTGGAAATCAGAATGGAATTTTTTTATCCAATAATCTTACAAATGCTATTGAAATAGCAAAAAAAGAAATAAGAGCTTATAAGTTAAAGAAAATAACTTTATTGGGTCTTGTTCTTGGTATATATCTTGAAAAAAATTCTTTTGCTGCCAAGATACTTAAAGCTTATACTGATGAAAAAAAGATAAGAAAAATATTAACTCAATATATAGAAGAAGGTTCGGATGAGTATGAAAATGCAGAAATAGATCCTCTAAAAAAATTTACTATAGATCTTACACAAGAAGCTAAAAAAGGTAAATTAAGTCCTGTTATAGGAAGAGAAAATGAAATTCAGAGAATGGTTGAAATATTATCGAGAAAAAATAAAAATAATCCAGTTCTTGTAGGGGATGCAGGTGTTGGAAAAACAGCTATTGTTGAAGGTTTAGCTCAATTAATTGTGGATGAAGAAGCCCCTTATTATTTGAAAGATAAAAAACTTCTTGAACTCGATATGGCAGGTTTGCTCGCAGGAACTAAATTTAGAGGTGATTTTGAAGAAAGATTAAAATCAGTTATAGATAAAGCAAGAAAGATGAAAGATCAAGTAATTCTTTTTATAGATGAGTTACACACCATAATGGGAGCAGGTGCTACTGAGGGAAATACAATGGATGCTGCAAATATTTTAAAACCTTCTTTAGCAAGAGGTGAACTTAAAATTATTGGTGCTACAACCATGGAAGAATATAGAAAACATGTTGAAAAAGATAAAGCTCTTTCAAGAAGATTTCAACCTATAGATGTTGGAGAACCTACTGTAGAGGATTCTATACAAATTTTAAAAGGATTGAAATTGAGTTATGAAAAACATCATGGTGTTGAAATAACTGATGATGCTGTTGAATCAGCTGTTAAACTTTCTCAAAGGTATATAACAGATAGATTTTTACCAGATAAAGCTATAGATTTAATAGATGAAGCATCGGCTAAAGTGAAATTAAAAAATACTACAAAACCTACAGAAGTAAGAGAGATAGAGAAAAAAATGTTAAGGCTCGAAGATGAAATAAATCAATTAACATTTGAAGAAAAATATGAAGAAGCGGCAAAAAAGAAAGCCGATTATTTTGATGTACAAAAAGAGCTTGAAAATGCTATGAAAAATGTAAAAAAAGAAGAAGATTCTATTCATAATATAGTAGATAAAGAAACTATAGCTTATGTTGTTCAACAGTGGACGGGAATTCCTGTTACGAAAATGTTATCAGATGAAAGAAAAAAATTAATAAATCTTGAGATGGAGATACATAAAAGAATGGTTGGACAAGATGAAGCTGTTAATGTTATTTCGCAAACTATAAGAAAATCAAGGGCAGGGCTAAAAGATCCAAGAAGACCTACAGGAAGTTTTTTGTTTCTTGGACCAACAGGAGTAGGTAAAACAGAATTGGCAAAATCAATTGCAGAATATTTATTTGGTGATGAAAATTCTATGATAAGAATAGATATGAGTGAATATATGGAAAAATATTCTGTTTCAAGATTAATAGGAGCTGCTCCTGGTTATGTTGGTTATGAAGAAGGTGGACAATTAACGGAAAGAGTTAGGAGAAGACCTTATTCCGTGATACTTCTTGATGAGATTGAAAAAGCACATCCAGATATTTTTAATATTTTACTTCAAATAATGGATGATGGTAGACTTACTGATTCTCAAGGAAGAACTGTAAATTTTGCCAATACAATAATAATAATGACTTCTAATTTAGGATCTGAAAGGATTACAAAGACTAAAAGAACTTTAGGTTTTATAAGTGAAGACAGTGAAGAACAGTATCAAGATATGAAAGATCAGGTTATGGATAAAGTAAAAAAAGCTTTTAGACCAGAATTTGTTAATAGACTTGATGATATAGTTGTATTTAAACCATTAACATTAAATGATATGAAGAGTATAGTTGATATAATGATTTTAAAACTTGAAAGAAGGTTAAATGAGAAAAAAATTAAAATAGAAGTTACAGAACCGGCTAAAAAAGCTCTTTCTGAAAAAGGGTATGATCCATTATTTGGTGCGAGGCCTTTGAGAAGAGTTATTGAGAAGTATATTGAAACCCCTCTTGCAAATCAAATAATAAATGAGGAAGTAAAAGAAGGAGATTCTGTGATGGTAGAGTTAATAGATGATAAATTGAATTTAAGAAAAACAGGTGGAGATATAAAAACAAAAAAAGAAATATCAGAAAGATCATAATAAAATAATGTGGAGATAAATAATCTCCACATTTTATTATATTTATTCTACTACTTCAAAATCTTCTTTAGAAGCACCACATAAAGGGCATACCCAATCTTCTGGAATATCATCAAAAGATGTGCCTGGATTTACTCCATTATCTGGATCTCCTTCAGCAGGGTCATAAATGTATCCACAAATTATACATCTGTACTTTTTCATAGGTATCCACTCCTTTTAAGGAATATTTATTTTATATTATTCTACCACTATTTCTTTTGAACTTTCCCAAAGACCATGAATATTACAATAAGAAAGAGCTATTAATTTACCAGGTTTGTCTAATTTTATAACATGCTTTACATGAGGTTGTCCAACAACAGCACCAAATTCAAATCTTCCAAGATTTACTGTATTAGGATCTCCATCATAATGAATAAATAAGTCTATCCATGCAATATGATGTTCAACTGTATTTGGATGTGCTATTTCTTTTCCAACTTGAACTTCTACCATGAATTCTTCTCCAGCTTTAACTTTATCGGGACATTCTATTACTGGAACATGTTTTTCATTTTTGAAGTCATCTTTTTTTATGATATCACCTAACATTTTAATTCCCCCTTTTGATTGATTAAAACTCTTTAAACATCTCTTTAGAAGCACCACATACAGGACATTTTTCAGGTACTTCATCTTCAGTTGTATAACCACAAACATTGCATATATAGAATTTTGAATCTTCTATATCATTTCCATCTTTAGTTTTTTCTTGTGCATCTTTATACATTTTTTCATGAATCTTTTCAGCTTCAAGAGCAAAATGAGTTGTTCTAACAGCTTCTGGTTCAGTTTGGAATTCAGCAGAGTTATTATATACAGGATACATTTCTTCTATTTCAAAATGTTCTCCATCATAAGAACTTTGAAGATTTTCATCTGTAGAGCCTATATAACCTAAAGCTTTAAAATGATTTCTTGCATGAGTAAATTCTGCATATGCAATAGCTTTCCACATTCTTGCTAAATTTTTTAAACCTTTTCTTTCAGCTTCTTCTGCAAAAATTAAATATTTCATATGTGCTTTTGATTCTCCACAAAAAGCATCCTCTAAGAATTGTCTTGTCATTTCTCTTTTAACCATTTTGAAATTCCCCCTTGTCTATTATGATATAATTAAAATTCAATCGTCTTGTTAATTATAACATTTATTTTTGAAGAATTTATTTCAAAAGGTTGAAATTAACATTTAGAAGTTTATTTTTTCGAAATTTTTCTTGAATCCTTTTATAAAAGCATTGGTTTTTTCAAGATCATCGAGTATACCTTTTAGATTTCTTATGAATTCTCTTACTGAAGAAGATATTTCTTCTGCCGTTGCAGAGCCTTCTTCTGAAATTGCAAGTAAGTTTTGAACACTTGCGGTTAAACCTGTTAATTTTTCTCCTTCTGTTTTCAATTCAGTTAAAACATTTTCTATTTCAGAAGAGATTTTCTTTATATTATTTGAAGAACTCAAATTTGTAGAAGAGCTATCTTTTAGTTTTTTAGCTTCTTCAGTCATTATATTGTATTCATTTTCAACATTTTTATTAAGAGAATCTATTCCTGAAGATATTTTTCCAAGTATATTACTTATTTGAGAAGCTGCATTTTTAGAGCTTTCTGCTAATTGTCTTATTTCTTCGGCAACTACAGAGAATCCTCTTCCCGCTTCACCGGCACGAGCTGCTTCTATCGCAGCATTTAAAGCTAAAAGATCTGTTTGATCGGCTATAGATGTAACTGTTTGAACTACATTCATTATTTCATGAGCATCATTTTCTAAATTTTTACTATTTTTTACAAGATCATTGAATCTATAAGACATTTTTTCTATTCCATCTGAAGAAGATTCAACCATTTTTGAAGAATTATTTATTTGATTTACAGCATTTTCTAATTCATTTACCATAGAGTTTTCTCTTTGAATTATATTGTTTATTGAATTTACATTTGATTCAACCACATTAGATATTTCTTCAGCATCTGTACTTATTTGTACAGAACCATCCGCAACTTGTTCAACGAGATCACCCATAGAATCGGAAAGTTCTTTCATTTCAGATGCTTTGTCTCCAACTTTTGAAGTGAAGATTTCTATTTCTTCTATATCTCCAACGAGATCTATAAAAAGGCCACTCAAACTTATTCTTAAATCTTCGAGTTGTTTTGTTTGATTTTCTAATTCTTTTTCACCTTTTACCAATACAGGAGTATCAAATTTATTTTTTTTCATATTTTCTATACTTGAATTAGTTGTTCTAAGACCTTTTTTAAAGTAAACGCCTAAAAATGCAAAAGAGGTTCCACTAAGAATTGCCGTCAATAATGCTGAAATTATGTTATTATTCATAATATTTCCAAAAATTATAGAAAATATAAATGTTGTTAAAAATATCAAAAAGACAGAACTAGTCACGAATCTTTTTAAAATACCAAGTCCTAAAATTGAGAATAATTTTAACTTAGTTATTTGAGCAAATTCTTTTTGAGCTTTAACTTTAACTTTTATAGAATAATTTTTATCATTTGATATATCTTCTATAATATCGTATTCGATGGCATCATTAAAATATTCAGCAGAGCCCTCTAAAAGACCTAAGAAGTAATATCTCATATCTCTAAATGAAGAATAAGTAATTATTGCTTGTTTATTATTTACTATTTCAAAGTCAATTCTCGGTGGTTTGGCTCCTTTTATCCTTTTTGTTAAAGATTTGTGTACATCATTCATAGAAGATAAAAAGGCAAGTACTCCTTCTCTCTTAAAAAAGTTTGGATAATAACTATGAAATGTATAAATATTTTTTTTACCCATGGTTTTTAATATATCTTTTTTACTATGACCAGTTTTCTTAGATATAGAATCAACCATCTTATAAACATCTTTATCCTCTACTTCTTCTATGGGAGTAAATATTTTATCTTTATTCATTCCAACTTCATTCATAACATTATTTACAGTATTATCACCATATAATTTTCGCCAGGTTTCCAACCAGGTGCTCACGACCATACCTTTCAAAAAAATACACCTCCAGTTTTTTCACATCCATATGATATATTTTACATCATTTTTATTATGAATAATATCATTTTTATTATAACTTAATTTTATTAATAATTATTATATTATATAAAAAAAATAATAATTTTTTCTAAAATTTGAATATGATGTAATAAAATGATATAATTTTATTCTGAGGGGAGGTAAAAAATATGAAAAAGTATGAAGAAGTTCCTTATTTTAAAGGTATTGATGATAGAAGAAATATTTTAAGTAAAGATGATTTAAAAGGGAATTATACTATTTTAATATTTTACCCAAAACATCTTCCAGGAGAATATTCGGAAGAAGTTCTCCAAATATCACAGCAACATATTAAATACAATAAGATTTCCGGAATTGAAGGATTTGATGTGAATTTAATCATTGTCACACCCGATACTGAAGAGTATTTGGCAGGTTTGAGAGATGAAAATGATTTAGATATAACATTTATTTCTGATAAAAATCTTGAGATTTCAAATCTTTTTAATGTCATTGAAAGAGATTCTGTACAGAGAAAAGCTTATATTTTGGATAGATGGGTAAGATTGAGAGATGTTTGTGAAGATACAAATCCAATTTTTGTTGACAAATTGTACGAAAAGATAGAAAATATTGTATTTGATGATTTTTCTATCGATAACAATATAGAGTTTAGAAGGGCTAAAAGATCTTTCTCTATAAAAAAAGTTAGCGATTTAGAGATCAAAAAAATTATAGAAGCTGCCACTAAAGCTCCATCGTGTTTTAATAATCAACCTTGGAGATATCATGTTATAAATTCTGATGAAAAATTAAAAAAATCTTTTGAATACATACCAGATGGGAATTACTGGATGAAATATTCATCGGCTTTGATAGCAGTATATTCAAAAAAAGAAGATGATTGTGCATTAAATGATTCACGAGATTATTTTTTGTTTGATACTGGAATGTCTGTTGCTAATCTATTGTTACAAGCAACAAAAATGGGGATAATAGCTCATCCGGTTGCAGGATATAAATCTGAAAAATTAAAAAAATTTTTAAATATCGATGATGAGTCTGTTTTGATAACTGTTATAGCTGTTGGATATCCTGGTGCAGGTGAATATTTAACTGAAAAACATATTGAAGTAGAAAATGGACCGAGGATAAGAAAAGAATTAGATGATATACTCAAATGGAATTAAATAGTTTTTGATATAAAAAGAAGTTTCAATATTAATAATAGTTGAAACTTCTTTTTTTTTGTGTTAATATTAAAATATTTATATTTTAAGAGATCTATAATAGTGACTTGAAAAATAGAGCAATAAAAAAGGGATATGAAATAAAAAACAAGTAAATGAAAAGCAACAAAAATAAAAACAAGTAAAAAAAGGAATA
>NZ_JASUSU010000065.1:0-12498 GCF_030445905.1 Oceanotoga sp.
AAGTATATACTATCACATTTCTCTATCTCCTGTCAATTTCTTTCTTGTTACATTTATTCCTCCCTTTCCTTACACATTTCCACCTCTTAACGTGTTTGATGATTTTATAAGAAAATATGGAGACACAATAATATCTCCATATTTTTATATTTTATAATTCTTTGAGTATATTTTTTAGAAAATTCCAACTTCTTTCAACGGATGAAATACTCATTTTTTCTTTTGGAGTATGAACATCATATAAATTAGGACCAAATGATATCATATCTATATCTCCAAGTTTTTCTTTAAAAAGTCCACATTCTAAACCAGCATGTATTGCTGAAATTTCTGGATCTTTATTATACATTTTTTTATAAACATCTATAAAAACATTTCTTATTTTTGAATTTTCTTTGAATTGCCATGCTGGATATTCAGCAGTTCTTTGAACTGTTGAATTTGTTAAAAAAGCAATATTATCAAAAATCATATGCATATAATCTTTTTTACTTTCTATAGAACTTCTTGAAGCAGATTTAAAATATATTTTTTTATCTTTTATTTCAATAATACCCAAATTATTAGATGTTTCAACTAAATCTTCAATTTCGTCTGACATTCTTATCACACCATCAGGTATTAAATTTATTATATTTATTATTTTTTTAGTAATACTATTTTTTATAACTTTTTTAAATTTTTCTTTTGATTCTTTAAAATCAATTCTAATATTTTTATCAACTTTATAATATTCTTTTTTTATTATATCAACAATTTCGTCAAAATCATTTTTTATTGTAGTAAAATATTTTTCATCAAATGCTATTATTGCCTTTGATTCTCTTGGTATTGCATTATCTTTCGCGCCTCCAATTAAATCAACAAGTCTTATTTTAGTATTTTTAGATATTTCATATAAAACTCTTCCCATTAATTTATTAGCATTAGCTTTTTGTTTTATTATTTCAGAACCTGAATGACCACCATTTAATCCTGTTATATATATTTCAAAGAATCTATAATCTTTTTTAGATTCTTTATATTCTAAATCAAGGGATATATTTTCCCTCATTCCACCAGCACAACTAACTAAAAATATTCCTTCTTCTTCTGAATCTATATTTATTAAAGTTTTACCTTTAATATTTTCTGGATTTAAATTATGAGCACCTGTCATTCCAGTTTCTTCATCGGTTGTTATTAAAACTTCTATTGGTGGATGGGCTATATCTTTAGAATCTAATAAAGCTAATGCAAAAGCTACAGCTATACCATCATCTCCACCTAATGTTGTGCCCTCTGTTTCAATAAAGTCTCCATTAATTTTCATTTTTATAGGATCTTTAGAAAAATCATGTTTTACAGAACTTTCTTTTTCACAGACCATATCCATATGACCTTGAAGTGTAATTATGGGATTATTTTCTTTACCATTTGTACCATTTTTTCTAATTATTATATTTAAAGCTTTGTCTTGTATTACTTCAAGATTTCTTTCTTTAGCAAAATTAAAAAGCCAATCACTTATTTTTTTTTCACACTTTGAACAACGTGGAATTTGATTTATTTCTTCAAACCATTTAAAAACTTCTTTGGGTTCTAAATTTTCTAAAACTTTATTCATATTATTACCCCCTTATATTATTTATAACAATTATAACAAAATGAGTTTATTTTTTCATAAAGTATATTTAAATTTTAAAAAAAATGATATCTGAATAATCAGATATCATTCGAATTTGAATATGTTTATTTTTTCATTTAAATTTGTCGATATTTCTTTTAATGAATCAGAAAGTTGTTCAATTTCATGAGATTTTTTTGTGTTAGTTTCTATCATTTCTTTAATATCTTTTATTTGATAAAATATTTCCTTTACTAAATTATCTGCCGCCTCCATTGAAGAATTCATTTCTTCAGATGAAGCACTTTGTTCTTGACTCGATGCTGAAAGATTATTTATTTCACTATTAATCGAATACACTTTTTGTTTTATATCTTCAAATTTTTTTATTAATTCATCTGTACTTAAATCTATTCCTTCAATTATTTCAACTATTTTAGATGTTGATTTGTTAACACTGATGGTTCCAGCATTTATATCTTTTAATATTTCTTCAATTTCTTGTGTTGCTTTAGAACTATCATCTGCAAGTTTTCTTATTTCATCTGCAACTACAGCAAATCCTTTTCCAGCTTCTCCCGCACGAGCTGCTTCAATAGCAGCATTCAATGCTAATAAATTAGTTTGTTCTGTTATACTTCTAATACTTTCAATTATACTTTGAACATTTTTTGTATTATTTAAAAGTTTTTCAACTTCTTCTTCTGTTAATTTAGATCTATTTTTTGCATTATCTATAGTAGATTTTATATCTTTTATTTTTTCAGATCCATCTTCAGCTGAACTTAATGATTCACCAGAAAAAATACTGAGTTCTTGTGCCGAATTAGAAATAGTAGTAGAACCTTGAGCTACTTCAAATATACCATTATTTAAATTTTCAACATTATTGCTAACATTCTCAGAATTATCTTTTACAGTAGTTATTTTTTCTTGTAACTTAATTCCAAAATTTATCAATTCTTCAGCTGTATTGTTCAATTTTTTTGAATACTCTAAATTTGAATTAGAACTAAATTCAACTTGTTTTAAAGCATCATTTAAATTTTTTCTCATATCTTCTAATGCATTTGAAATATCACCTATTTCATCTCTTCTATTCAGTTTAAAATCTACTGTAAGATCTCCTTTTCCAAATTTTTCAATTTTATTTTTTATATATTTTAAAGGATTTATAATTATTTTATTTATTAAAAGAAATAGAATTAAAATAAATATAGCTATAAATATTATAGAAATTATTATTGATTGAGTTATAGCATTTCTTATTCCTAATTCTTCTTCTAAAAGGTTTATGATTATGAATATTCCTGTATCTCCTATTATTGATTTTGAAAAATATGTATTTTTGGAATTATAGTCAAATTCTTTTACTTCAGTATTTTCAGATAAAATATAATCTGTAATATCTTTCTCTAATTTATTTTTTATATTAATCTTTAAATTTTCTTCTTTATTATTTGAAACAACATAAGTACCATCTTTATATACTGCAAAAGCTGATCCAGTTTCTCCAATATCAATATTCAAAACTTTATCAGTTAAAACATCCAATCCAATATCTATTGTAGTAACACCTATATTTTTGTTATCTTTTATTATTGGAGAGGTTATTGTGATCATAGTCACATTGGTGACAGAGTCAGCATAAGGTCGACTCCAAACAGAATTTTTAGATTTTATTCCCGATTTATACCAATCTTCTTTAAAATAATTTGATTTTTCATTTGAATAATCCCAAGTTAATTTTATGTTTGAATTTTCTTTATATGAATATGGTCCAAAATATATTTCATTTTTATCATATTCATATGGTTCCATCCAAAAACCTCCTCCAACTATTAAAGGATTATTTTTTATTATTTCATTCAAAAAATTTATTATAATATCTGTTGACTCTTCATCATAAGTTTTAAAAGATGAAACTAAATTTGAAAGATTTTCAGAACTCTCTTTTATCTTTTCGAAAGAAATATTTAAATTATCTGAAATCCCTTCACTCTTTGCAGATAAATAATTATCAGCCATACTTTGTATATTTGTTTTTAAAGAACTTACATTAATATAAATTTGAATTGCAAATAGTATTACTGAAATTGAAGAAATAAAAATAATTATTTTTTTACTTATAGTATTCATTGTAATACCCCCTTAATTTTTAATAATAAGCTATATAATTACATCATTAAATTTTTTCTTAAAATAAAATAATATTTTTATTTATAAAAAACATAAATTAAATTTCATTTGATAAATTAACATTTTATTATTTATACAGTAATCATAACACATTATAAAACCGAAATATTAACTAATTATTAAATAAATATATTTTTATTGTATCTATAAAAAACAAAATAACATACCATAATAGGTATGTTATTTTTTATTATTTCTTATTAAATTTTTTTCCAAATCTAAACCTAATGTTCCACCTGGATTCATTATATTATTAGGATCAAAATAATTTTTTAAATTCTTAAATAAATCCATTTGATTTTCACCTATGTAGCTTTCTAACCAAGGAGCAGTCATTTTCCCTATTCCATGATGATGTGACATGCTCGCACCATATTTTTGAATATTGTCTAATATTCCATATTGATATTCGAGATATTCTTCTTCCTCTTCCATTTTTGCAATAAAAATAAAATATAAATTTGCTCCCTGAGGATAAAAATGTGATATATGAGTCATACATATTGTATTTGGTCTGCTATGACAAAATTTTCTTACTCCTGTATGAACTTTTTCCATATTTTCCCAATTTACAGAGCATTCCAATGTATCTATCATAATTCCAAAGTCTCCAAGATCTTCTCTTAAATAAGGATCTCTAAATCTGCCTTTTTCCCATGAAGAAGTGATATATCCTGTTGTATACATAGCTTTATATTTTTTACAAATTTTTTTTATATTTTTTTTCACCAATTTAGAAAAATTTTTTTCTCCTTCTGTAAATCCGAGCATTAAACATCTTTCCATAGGATTGAATCCTCTAAATTTAAGAATTTTATCTATTATAGTATCTTCTACACCGTATAATTTCATAGCAACATCTGTCTCTTCAGGATCAGATAGTCTAAAAACTGATGGATAACCAAACTGACCTTGCATTATTTCTCTTGCAGCTTCTTTTGCATCTTCCCAATTTTTAAATATGAATGAAAATTTTTGATGGTTTTCTGGTAAATACTTAAAAATTTTTAAAGTGGCACTAATGAGAATACCAAATGCTCCTTCACTTCCCATCATTATTTCATCTATATCTGGACCAGTAGCTTGAGCAGGAAATTCATTAGTTTTTATTTCTCCTATTGGAGTAATATATTCTTGGCATATAACTATATCTTCAATTTTTCCGAAATATGTCGAATTTTGTCCTGCTCCTCTTGTTACTATCCAACCTCCTACTGAAGAATATTCAAATGATTGTGGAAAATGTCCACAAGTATATCTTCTTTTTGCATTAAATTTTTCTGGGGCTTTATTTAAATACTCTTCAAGATCCGGACCTTGCATTCCAGCTTGAACAGTTATAGTTTGATTTATTTCATTAAATCTTATTACCTTATTCAGATGTTTTCTCATATCTAAGGTTATTCCTTGTTTTACAGCTTCCATACCTCTTGTTACAGTTGATCCACCACCAAATACATATATAGGTATTTTTTCATCATTACAATATCTAACTATATTAATTATATCTTTTTTATCTCTTGGATAAATTACTATATCTGGAATATTTTCTACTTTTTTGTGCCTCATTCTTATTGAATCAACCATAGTTTTACCATAAGAAACTGAAAGTCTCGTATAAACATCCTCATTTACATTGTCTTCACCAACAATAGTTTTAAATTTATTTATATTTTCTTTAGTAAGTTTAATTTCTCCATCATATTTCACATCATCAAGCCCAAGATTTTTAGGTTCTATAAAATCATTATCTGTCATATTAAACGTTTTTTTCATTAATTCATATAATTTTTCATTTGGATGTTTAAATTCATCCCATTCACCCCACTTAAATATGCTTCTATAAGAATTTTCTGGCGGTTTATTTATATACCAATTTGGTTCAAATCCTTTATATTTATGACCCATAAATCCCACCCCTTATTCATTTGGATAATTAGCTATATCCTTAATTTGAATATATAATTTTTTTAATCTTGGATATATTCTTTTATATACTTTATGAAATAAATCTTTATATATTTCAGAATTTTTTTTATCTGGAATAAACTCATCTTTATAATGAATCATATTTTTTATTGCTTCTTGATAATTTTTATATATTCCCAATGAAACAAAACCTATCATAGCTGCTCCTAATCCACTAGCTTCATTAGTATGTATTCTAAGTACTTTTCTATTGAACATATCAGAAGTTATTTGACATATAGTTTCTGATTTACTTCCACCTCCTGAAACCTTTATTTCTTCAATATGTTTATTAGTTTTAGATTCAATCATTTCTATACCATCCATTAAACCATAATTTATACCTTCTATAATTGCTCTATATATATGTATTCTCGTATGAACATCTCCAAAACCTATTATTGATCCTTTTGCAAAAGGGGTTTTTATATGTGGTCCCCAATATGGTTGTAATATTAAACCGTCTGAACCAGCTGGTATACTATTTAATCTTTGATTCAAAAGAATTTCAGGATTTATATTTAATTTTTTTGCTTCTTCCATTTCTTTTTGTGCAAATTCTTTTTTAAACCAACTTATCATCCAATAGCCTCTAAATATTTCTACTTCGGGATTATATGAGTTTTTTATAATACCAGGATATGCAGGCATAAATTTTATTGGTTCTATATACTTATTAGATGTTATTTGAATAGTTGCTGTAGTTCCAAAACTTATACTCGCACATCTTTCATCAATACATCCATTTGCAAGAGTTTCACAACCTTTATCTGAAGCACCAGCATAAACTGGAATTCCATTTTTTAATCCAGTTTCATATTCAGCATTTTTGTTTATATTTCCTATCAAGGTTCCAGGTTCAACAAGTTCTGAAAGTTTATCTTTTTCAATACCAAAAATTCGCCATTTCCAACTACTCAAATTTTCTTCCCATTTTCTTTTTTTATAATTAAAAGGAATATGGCCTACTTGATTTGAAATAGAATCTTTTATTTCGCCTGTTAATTTAAAATTCAAATATGCTGATAATTGAATATATTTATAAGTTTTATTCCATACTTCATTTTCATTTTCTTTTATCCAATTAGCTTTTGATTCTCTTGATATAATTTCTATAGTTTTTTTCATACCAACCAAATCAAATATTAATTTTTCATGTTTATAAAGTTTTCCTGGATATTTAACCATTCTTTGATCAAGCCAAGTTATAGTATTTCTCAATACTTTTCCATTTTTATCTAAATTTATCATTGTATCTCTCAAAGTAGTTATGACAACAGCATCTATTTTTTTAAATTCTGAAAAATTTTCTAATTTCAAATAATTTGTTGCTTCACATAAACTTTTCCAATATATTTCAGCTTTTTGTTCTGCCCAACCAGGTTTAATAGAAAAATAAGGATTAAAATCTATTTTTTTATACCCTTTAATATATCCAAATTTATCAAAAATAATTCCTCTCAAACTCTGGGTTCCACAATCAATTGATAAAATTCTTTCATCCCCCTGCATTTATTTCACCCCAACCCATTTTATTCTATTTCATCCGTAGTTATTATATCCACCCCTGTATTACAAACATTTTTTAAAACAATACTTCCAGGTTCTATTTTTTCTTTAAGTATGAATCTATTTATATTTTGCATTATTTCAAATATTTTATTCTTGGGAACTTCTGAATTTGTTTTAACAGATAATCTTGGCTTATCTTTAAAAATCGTTTTTATTGTAGTACATATTGTTCTTCTTGGATCTTTTAATTCATTTAATGCAAAATAATATCCTCTTTTACATTTATTACCAGTTATAATATATTCATTTTTTTCTTTTTCAATATTTAATTCACAGGAGTTTGGACATACTATACAAGTAAGTTTCACCATTATCACTCCAATATCATACTTATTTTTTTATTTTTAATATTTTTTATAGTTAATTTCTCCATTTCTGCCGGAATTAATTTATTATAATTTTTTTCAACAATTTTGTCATCTAAAAAAATTTTTAATTTAGCATTTTCAAATTTCTTTTTACTTCTAAAATAAAAAATTATCTCATCATTTAAATTTTCATTTATATATTGAGGTACAATGTATAAAAAATTTTCATTTATATCTACTTTAGTATTCTTATTATTTGTTTTTTTATTTTTAATATATTCGCATGCTTTTTTTCCAGCAATTTCACCACTCTCGGAAACATAATCTACTAAATCGTTTACATGGAGAGCATTACCACATATAAATATTCCTGGAATTTCAACAGACATAAAATCATTATCTACAAATGCTCCATTTGTTTTTTTATCTATAGTTATTCCTAGATCTTCTAAAAGTTCATTTTCGGGTATTAATCCAACTGATAATATTAAAGTATCACACTTTATTATTTTCTTTGAATTTTCTATAAGTTCATAATTTTTATTTACTTTAGATATTTCAACAGCTTCAATTCTTTCTTTTCCAAATATTTTTGTTATTGAATGCGACAAATATAAAGGTATATCATAATCATATAAACACTGTCTTATATTTCTTGTAAGACCTGATGGTGTATCTTTTATTTCATAAACTCCCAATACTTTAGCTCCTTCAAGTGTAAGTCTTCTCGCCATTATTAGTCCTATATCACCACTTCCTAAAATAATACAATTTTTTCCTGGCATAAATCCCATTATATTAGTCATATATTGAGCAGTTCCAGCATTATATATTCCAGCAGGTCTCTCTCCTTGTATAAAAATTTGTTTTGATGTTCTTTCTCTGCAACCAGTTGAAAAAATTACAGTTTTTGTTTTTAAAATATGTATTCCATTTTCATTTATTATTTTAATATGAAAATCTTTATCTTTTTTTATTTCAATAACAAAAGTTTTTAATAATATATCAATATCTTTATTTTTTATAATATTTTTATATTTTAAAGCATATTCAGGTCCCGTAAGTCTTTCATTAAATTTTAAAACTCCAAACCCATCATGTATGCATTGTTTTAAGATTCCACCTAATCTTTCTTCTCTTTCAATTATTAAAGCTTTACAACCTTCATTATTGACTTTTAAAGCAGCTGCCATTCCAGCAGGTCCTCCACCTATGATAATAACTTCATATTCTTTCAATAAAATCATCCCCAAATTTTTTTGTTTCCTTAAATATTAAATTTGAACCTAAACCTTTTTTTAAAATTTTTTCATATTCTATTCCAGTTTCTTCATGAATTACTTTTAATAATAAAGGTGTACAAAACCCACCTTGACATCTTCCCATTCCAACTCTTGTTCTTCTTTTTATAGCATCTAAAGTAATAGCTGGTATATTAGAATGTATAACTGATTTTATTTCTCCATAACTTATCATTTCACATCTACAAACTATTTTTCCAAAATCTGGATTTTTATTAATAATTCTATTTTTTTCTTTATCCTCTAATAAATAAAGTATAGGATATCCTTTTCTATTTGGATTATATTTAATATTTTGATTTATATTTGTTTTACTTTTTAAAATATTTATAGTTATTTTCTCAACATCTTCTGATATAGACGGTGCAGAAGCTATTCCAGGTGATTGTATTCCAGATACATGAATAAAATTTGAAATTTTTGAAGATTGTTTTATTATAAAATCTTCTTTATAAGTAGAAGCTCTTGTCCCTGAAAAATAAGTTATTATATCTTTTTTATTTATTTGTTTTAAAACAGAACTATGTTTATTCATTATTTCATTTATTCCTTTTGAAGTTGTACTATAATCTTCTTTATAAGGTTGTTCATAAGCATTAGGCCCTAATAATAAATTCTCTTCTACTGTTTTTATTATTCCTCCACCCTTACTATTATTTTTTAAATTAAAATCAGTTTTTGAAACCACTGAATTTATAAAATTTCCTGTTTTTTTATCCAATATAATTATCTCGCCTTTTCTTGGATGTATAGTATAAAATCTATCTCCAACAATTTCTGCTACTTCATCAGAATGAACTCCAGCACAATTTATTAAACACTTTGTGAATATTCTTCCTCTATTAGTTTCTATATAAACTACTTCATTATTTTCTTTATAAACATCTTTTAAGAATGTTTCAAAACTAATATCAACTCCATTTTCAACTGCATTTTCTGCATATGCTATTGTTGTTTTATATGGTGATATAATTCCTGTTGAAGGAATTAAAAATCCTCCTATTAAGTTCTTATCTATATTTGGTTCTATCATATTTATTTGTTTTTTATCAACATATTTTAAATAAACACCATTTTTTTTAGCTCTTAATTTAATAAAAGGCGATATGAATTTTAAATGCCATTTATCAAAAACTATTAAAGATCCTGTTCTTTTAAATTCAAAATTTAATTCTTTTGATTTTTTTTCATATAATTTATTGCCAAGTACATTATAATAAGCTTTTTTAGTACCAGGTTTAGGACTTAATCCTGGATGAATCATTCCATCATTTCTTGATGAAGTATGTACTGCTATATCATTTTCTTTATCTATTACTAAAATTTTTATATTCCATTTTGAGAGTTCTCTTGCAATACTACAACCTATTATTCCAGCACCTATAATAATTACATCATATTTTTTATTATTTAATTTATTATCTTTTAAATCTGTATTTATAAAATTTTCTTTTTCTTGATTTATAAATTTTAAATTATTTATAACTCCATCAAAATCTGACATAGCAGCTATTTTTCCGGCTTTAATTACTTGTTCCCAATTTTCAACCACACCTTCAAGCTTTAAGGCATTATTTTGAATTGATATATCAATATCATAAGAAATGTCTTTTTTTATTTTATTTTTTAATTTTTGAATATTCATTTGATCATCTCCTAAATAATGTACATACTGTCCGGACATTTAAATTATATACTATATTAATTTTTTGTTTAAATGTTATTAATTTTATTAAGCTTTGAAAATCAGTTTTTATTTTAGATTAAGCTTTAAATTCCATTAAATTTTGAATTATTTAAAATTTAACTACACTTTTAAATGTATATATATCACCTCTAAATATAAATTTTAAATATAAAAAAATATCATTTTTTTCATCAAATATTTTTCTAGATAATTTTATACCGGGAATTCTTTTTGTATTTAAGTATTCTGATATGGGTGAATCTATCAATACTGGTTTTATTTCTTGCTCCATCTTTTTATAAATAAAATTTTTCTTTTTAGACAAAAAATAATGCATGGAGTCTTTTATCATATCTTCATCTATATCTCCAACTTTACTAAAAGGAAGATATGATTCCTCATAAGCAAAAGGTATTTCAGAAGCATATCTTATTTTTATTATTCTATATAAGTATTCTTCGTTTTGGAAAAGTTTTTTATTATTTTTAATTTTGTTAAAACTTATTATTTTATTCTTAGGAACATATCCCATTTTTATTATCTCTTTTGTAAAAGAAATTTTTTCGCCTATACTATCATTTATTCCATCTTTTTTTGATATAAAAGTACCCTTACCAGGTCTTCTAACAACATAACCTTCTTCAACTAAAATATTTATTGCTCTTCTTATAGTTTCACGACTAACTTTAAATTTATTCATTAATTGAATATCACCAGGAATTTTATCTCCAATCTTATATTCATTCGAATTTATCATTGATTCTAATAATATTGATATATCTTCATATAATGGATTTTTTTTCAAATTTATCACCTTCATTTTTATTCTATTTCACTTAAATATTTATTCTTTTTTATTTTATCATGTTAAAATATTTTTAGATAAACAATAGGGGGGATAAAATGAGAGATGAACTTTACAAATGGAAATTTATGAGCATAGGAAATGAAATTATAGAAAATTTGAGAATGAAGAAACATGAAGCTTATCTTGTAGAATCTTCTAGTGAAGCTTTAGAAATTATAAAAAAATTAATACCAGAAAATTCAAAAGTTACTGTGGGTGGAAGTATTACTTTATCTCAAACTGGTATAATCGATTATTTAGAAAACAGTAATATAAATTATATCAGCAGAAAAAATGCTAAAAATTCAGATGAAATGAATAAAGTATTTTTAGAATCTTTTACGAGTGATTTTTTTATTTGTTCTGCAAATGCAATAACTTATGATGGTAAAATAGTACAATTGGATGGTAATGGTTCAAGAGTAGCCCCTATGATTTGGGGACCTAAAAATGTAATAATAGTTGCTGGAATGAATAAAGTTGTAAACAATTTAGAAGAAGCAAATTCAAGAATTACTTATATAGCTCCAATGAATGCAAAAAGATTAAACACTAAAACGCCCTGTACGAGATTAGGCGAATGTATAGATTGTGAATCAAGAGAAAGAATTTGTGTTCACAAAACCATATTAGAAACAGGAGTAAGACATCCTGGAAGATTTAAAATAGTTTTAATCGCTGAGAATTTAGGACTTTAAAGGGAGATTTTATCTCCCTTTTTTATCAATAGTGTAAACATAAGCTATTATTTCAGCAGCTATTTTATACATTTCAGGAGGAATTTCTAAATTTAAATCTAATCCATAAAAATTTTCTGTAGCAACTTCATCTTTAATAATAGGGATTCTTTCTTCTTCAGCTCTTTCTATTATTTTATCAGCTATTTCATTTATTCCTTTAGCAACTATTTTAGGTGCTTTATCAGTACCTTTTTTATATCTTAAAGCTATTGCTTTTTTCTTATTCATGATATACTCCTTTTATATTTTAATATTATTTATAAAACTATA
>NZ_JASUSU010000066.1:0-12372 GCF_030445905.1 Oceanotoga sp.
ACAATTTAATTATAACCTATGGAGGTAAATATCCCTTTTAACATCGTTTAAAATTACTTTAAATAAACGTTTTTAGAATTTAGAAAGATACTATAAAAATTAAATTAAGGAGGGAAGACGTTATATAAGACTATAATAGTTATTAAGTTTATATAACGGCGTATTTATGTATATTTTAGATTCTGAAGAAATTAAAAGAACAGATTTAAAAACTATACAAACTGGAATAAAAGAAGAAACATTGATGGAACAAGCAGCTTTTTCAATTTATCAAATAATAAAAGATTTAAATCCTAAAAAAGTTATAGCAATATGTGGTACTGGTAATAATGGTGGAGATGCTCTTGCTACTATAAGACTTTTAAAAAATTTTGGTATAAAAGCTGATGCTTATTTGAATGGTACTTATGAAAAATGTAGTCTTGGAATGAAAAAACAAATAGAAATAGCTAAGAATTATAATGTTAACTTTGTGGGAATTGAAAGCATAGGCGATTATGATATAATAATAGACGGTTTAATTGGAAATGGTTTAAAAGGTGAATTGAGAGAAGATACCAAAATATTGATAGATAAATTAAATAATATAAATTGTAAAAAAATATCAGTTGATATACCTTCAGGAATATGTTCCGATACTGGAGAAATTATGGGAGATGCTTTTAAAGCTGATATAACAATAACTTTTGGGTATCTTAAAATAGGTCATATAATGTACCCAGCAATTGATTATATAGGTAATTTAAAATTGGTAGAATTATCTTTTTTTAAAGAAAGATATACTAGAAAGCTCGTAAATGAAGAACAAGTAAAAAATTTTTTTCCTTTAAGAAAAGAGAATTCAAACAAATTCACTTATGGAAAAGTATGCATATTGGCTGGTAGTGTCCAATATCCGGGAGCTTCTGTTTTAACAGCTTTAGGGGCAATAAAAAGTGGTGCAGGTATGGTTCAATTGATAACTCCAAATAGAACTGAAAGTATAATAAATATAGAACCATCTGTTATTTATCGAAGTTTAGATAAAGATTATTTTGAAAAAGAAGACTTAGAAATTATAAATAAAGACCTTAAAGCTGCAAATACTATAATAATTGGACCAGGTATAACAAAAAATTCAATAGAATTTGTTAATGAAATAATAGATAATTATACGGAGAAAAAAATAATATTAGATGCCGATGCTTTATATGCAATAAAAAATAAAAAACTTAGAAAAAATATTCTAATAACTCCTCATCCTGGAGAAATAAAAAAATTTACAGATCAAAAAATAAAGACTGTGTATGAAATAGAAGAATTAAGTAAAAATTTAAATTGCAATATTTTGTATAAAAATTCAACGAATATAATAACAGATTCCCAAAATACTTATTTTAATGTTTTGGGAGGAAGTTTTTTATCTAAAGGTGGAACTGGAGATCTTTTATCTGGCTTGATAGGAGGATTTTCAGCTC
This sequence comes from Oceanotoga sp., assembly GCF_030445905.1. Lineage (NCBI taxonomy): Bacteria > Thermotogati > Thermotogota > Thermotogae > Petrotogales > Petrotogaceae > Oceanotoga > Oceanotoga sp. The sequence goes on from NZ_JASUSU010000066.1 coordinate 1,458, forward strand.
AAGGTTGTAATTTGATGGAATCTTCAATAATATCTACTTATATACTATATAAAACAGGAAGAAAGTTACAAGAAGAATATACATCAAATTATATGACTCCAATTTTGATATTAAATAACATATATAAAACAATTAAAGAGTTAATTTAAGAAAGTAGGTGAAACAAATAATATATATAATATCTGGTGGTAATAATTATAGTTCTGATGATTTTTATTTAAAAAACATAAAAAAAGCAAATATAAATATAGCATGTGATTCTGGAATTAAAATATATAAAAAAATGAATTTTATTCCTGATTATTTAATAGGAGATATGGATTCAGCAAAGACTGAAGATATTGAATGGGCAAAAAAAAATAAAGTGAAAATATTAAAATATCCTTCTGAGAAAGATGAAATAGATACAGAATTAGCATTAATTTTAGCTAATGATTTACGAATTAAAGATGTAGTACTTTCTAATGTCACAGGTACAAGAATAGATCAAACAATAGCTTCCATATATTTAATAGCAAAATATGATAATTTAAATGCTATCATAAGAGAAGAAGACATAGAAATAGGAATAATAAAAAGTAAAAAAACTTTAAAAGCAATAAAAGGTGAGACATGGTCTATAATACAAATCGGTGGTAAAGTAGAAGGTATAAGTTTAGTAGGTTTTAAGTATAAATTAAAAGATTATAATTTAGATGAATATACGCCTCTTGGAATAAGTAATGAAGCTATCTCTGATGAGGTTGAAATAGAGGTAAAAACTGGAAATATAGCTTATATTAGAACTATAGGTAAAAAAGCATAATGGAGGTGGAATAATGTCTGAAAAAAAAGAAATTATAGATAAGTATATAGATGAAACTAATAAAAAAAACATACCTGATAAATTACCAGCAATAGCCACAAGGGCAAAAATGCTTATATATCCGAATACAGTGATACCCATGTTTGTTGGAAGAGAGAAATCAATAAAAGCCTTAGAAGAATCATTAGAGAAATATGAAAATTATATATTTTTAGTATCTCAGAAAAAAATAGAAGAAGAAGAACCAAAGGTAAAAGATTTATATAGAGTTGGAACTGTTGCGAGAATAGTTCAACTTAGTAAATTACCAAATGGAGATTATAAAGTTTTAGTTGAAGGTATAAAAAGGGCAAAAATAAAAAAAACTGTAGAAAGTAAAAAAATTTTTATGTTTGAAATAGAAATGTATAATAGTGATTTGAAAACAGATAAAAAAATTGAAGCACTTGTTAGAAAGATAAAAGAATTATTAAAAAAATATATGGAATTAACTAAAAAATTTCCTCAAGAGGCTATTTTAGCTATTGAAGAAACTTCAGAGCCAGAAATAATAAGTGATTTAGTAGCTTCAATAATGCCTGTAGATCTTGATGAGAAACAAAAAATGCTTGAAATACAAGAAACTAAGAAAAGACTTGAATATGAACTTGAAATTCTTGCAAGAGAAATAGAACTTTTAGAAATAGAAGAATCATTAGAAAGTACTGTAAGAGAAAAGATAGAAAAAAATCAAAAAGAATTTTATTTAAGAGAAAAATTAAATGCAATAAAAGAAGAATTAGATGGAAAAGAAGATGATGAAATAAAAGAATTACAGCAAAAATTAAAAGAAGGGGATTATCCTGATTTTGTGATAAAAAAAGCTGAAAAAGAGATAGATAGATTGAATAGAATGTCTCCATATTCTGCAGAAGCGACGGTTATAAGAACATATCTTGATTGGATATTAGAAATACCTTGGAATAAAAAAAGCCAAGATAATTTAAATATAAAAGAAGCTAAAAAGATACTTGAAAATAATCATTATGGTCTTGAAGAACCTAAAGAAAGAATATTAGAATTTTTATCGGTAAGACAATTATCTAAAAATTCAAAAGCCCCTATATTATGTTTTGTTGGAGCTCCAGGGGTTGGAAAAACTACTCTTGGTAAATCTATTGCGGATGCTACCGGAAGAAAATTTGGAAGAATATCTCTTGGAGGAGTTAGAGATGAAGCAGAAATAAGGGGGCATAGAAGGACATATGTAGGAGCTATTCCAGGAAGAATAGTTGAAACTATTAGAAAAACGGGTACCATGAATCCTGTGATAGTTCTTGATGAAGTTGATAAACTTGGAACATCTTTTCAAGGAGATCCATCTGCAGCATTATTAGAAGTTCTTGATCCACAACAAAATAAAGATTTTACAGACCATTACCTTGAACTTCCTTTAGATTTATCAGAAGTAATATTTGTTACTACTGCTAATGTTATACATACGATACCACCAGCTTTAAGAGATAGAATGGAAGTAATATATATATCTGGATATACTGACATAGAAAAATTCAAAATAGCAAAAAAACATATAATACCAAAAACATTAAAAGAACACGGATTAACTCAAAAAGAGTTTAATATATCAGATACGGCTGTAAAAGAAATAATAACCAATTATACGAGAGAAGCTGGAGTTAGAAGCCTTGAAAAGACTATGGCAAAAGTAATGAGAAAATCAGCATTGAAATATGTTCAAAAGAACAAAAAAATAAATATAACAGTATCTAATATACATAAAACACTAGGTGCAGCTCCTTTTTTTGATTCAAAGAAAAATGAAAAGCCTGATATAGGGGTTGTGACTGGGTTGGCCTGGACAGCGTATGGTGGAGTAATATTAGATGTAGAAGTAGCTACTATAACAGGAAAAGGTAGATTAATAACAACAGGTCAACTTGGTGATGTAATGAAAGAATCAGCAAAAATAGCTTTAAGTTTATCAAGAAAAATAGTAGAAAAAATGGATAAAAAATATTGTGAAGAATTTGATAAAAATGACTTTCATATACATTTACCAGAAGGAGCTGTTCCAAAAGATGGTCCTTCAGCAGGAGTAACTTTGACAACAGCTATTATATCTTCAATATTAAAGAAAAAAGTTAGAAATGATATAGCAATGACGGGTGAAATAACTTTAAGGGGAAAAGTTCTTCCTGTAGGTGGAATAAAAGAAAAAGTTCTTTCAGCTTATAGGTCTGGGATATATGAAGTTATAATTCCACAATCAAATGAAAAAGATGTAGAAAAAATCCCTGAAGAAATAAGAAGAAAAATAAAGTTTAATTTTGCAAAAGAAATTTTGGAAGTGCTTGAAATAGCTCTTATTGGAGGAGTAGAAAATGAAAATAAATAATGCAAAATTGTTTAAAACTGTATATGAATTAAAACAACTCCCACCAGAAGAAAATATTGAAATAGCTTTTGCAGGTAGATCTAATGTTGGAAAATCAAGTCTTTTAAATTCTATTATGGGAATAAAAGTAGCAAAAATAAGTGGAAAACCAGGTAAGACAAGATCAATAAACTATTATAAAATAAATGATAAAGATTTTTTTGTGGACCTTCCAGGATATGGATATGCAGCTGTTTCTAAAAAAGAAAGAGAAAAATGGGATAATCTTTTACAACAATACTTCATAAATAGAGAGTCTTTAAGATTAGTATGTATATTAATAGATTCAAGACATGAACCTCAGAAATTAGATGAAATGATGGTATCTTGGTTAAAATCTATGGAAATTCCTTTTATAATAGTGTTAACTAAAACAGATAAATTGAAAAGTTCAGAAAAAAACAAAAAAATAAATAATATAAAAAATATACTTTCAAAATATGGACAATACGAATATTTTCCTGTTTCTGCAATTAAAAAAGAAGGAACTCAAGAATTATTAGATTATTTAGATATGTTTATAAAATAGAATCCGGCATTATGATATGCCGGATTTTTTATTAGAAAATAAAAATCAAAATCAAAAAATATGTCTAGAACAAAATAAAAAAATATAAAATGTCAATAAAATGAATACAAGTATTACTAAAAACTAATAAAAGTAATATAATTGCTTTTTTAATCAAATATTAAGCTTTGAAATACGTAATTTACATTTTAATTGTATAATAAAATTGGTAAGTGTGTTACTTTTATTTGTACTTATGATTTCAGGGAGGCGAAAGCTATGAGAAGTTTTATTATTCCGGGAGAAGTGTCATATAATTCAAACTCTCAAATATTAAATTCAGCATTTTTTAGAGAATTAATTTGTGAACTCATTAACGATTCAGAAGAAAAGAAGAATTCTTTATACCCTTTTTTTGAATTATTTAAAAAAGATTTTGATACACTGAATCCGGAAGAAAAGTATGATATTGATGCAATAATACAGTTAATGATTTCTTTAAGTGTCAATACAGTAGAACATATTGATGCATCTGGATATTATGCATTTCCAAAACTTGGAACAAGAAAAGATTTATTGATAAAATTTGTAGAAAGACTTTTTAATTCATGGAGAAATAAACATAGATTTATGGTTAAACAAAGTAGATTTACTCAAGATTCTTTTAATAGAATAAACAAACAAATGATGGTCGTAAAGAATAATGCGGATTTAAAAAGTTTAGTATTATCACTTTATAGACAAATACTCGTAAATATAAATGAAACTAAACTAAAAGTATTAAGACAATTACCATCTGGAGCACAAGTTGGTTTTATAACTGACAATCCTGAAATAAAAGAAGAATATAAATTTAAAAATGCACAATGGATATATGATATGAAATTTGTTTGGAGTACCGTATTTGAACCACCTGTTATATTTTATACAAAATCTAATAAAAGAAGAGGATTGTTTAAAGTAATAGATAGACCTATATTAGATAAAGTGAAAATTGAAAATTTAAATGATTATTTATTATTTCCAATACATGTAAATTCAAAATTAATATATGTTATAGTTTATAAAGAATACCTTTCACATGCGGCAGGACTTGGTAATTTATTTGAAATCGCCAGTTTTAATGTTGTTAATAATAAGAAACCTGATGGAATATATATTTTTGGTATGAAAAATGATTTTTTTGAAGAAAATGATGATTATAATGGAATTATTTATAAAGAAGAAGATGGAACTTATGTTGGAATGGTTGGAGATGATCCATCTATAGATTATTTTGGATATATGAAAAAAATGATTCTTACAATACATAATTTACTTGTAATAGATGAAAAGAGAATTCCAATACATGGAGCTCTTGCTCAAATAAAATTAAGAGATGGAAGAAGTTTTAATGTTATGATTATGGGTGATTCTGGTGCTGGAAAATCCGAAACATTAGATGCTCTAAATAGATTAAAAGAAGAAGTTTCAGAAGTGAATATATTGATCGATGACATGGGATCATTAGATATACAAGATGGGAAAATTGTTGCTTATGGAACTGAAACAGGAGCTTTTGTAAGACTGGATGATTTACAACCTGGGTATGCTTATTCAGCAATGGATAGATCTATTTTTATGAACCCAAATGAAATAAATGCAAGAGTAATAGTTCCATACTCAAACTATGAAGATATTATAAAACCAACAGAAATAGATTATTTTTTGTATGCCAATAATTATGAAAAAATAAATAAAAATGAAGAATCTGTTTATTTTTATGAAAATGTGGATAATGCTTATGAAATTTTTTCAAAGGGAGCAAGAATGGCAAAAGGAACTACAGCAGAAAAAGGATTGACTTATAGTTATTTTGCTAATCCTTTTGGAGCTATTCAAAGAAAAGAAGTACATGAAAAAATAGCTAAAATATATATGGAAGCAATGATAAATTCTGGTGTAAAAGTTGGAGCAATAAAAACTCAACTTGGAATTCCTGGTTTTGAAGAAAATGGACCAATAATAGCAGCTAAAGGATTATTAAATTTATTACATAAATAATGATATAATTTAATGGAGAGATATTAATATCTCTCCATTTTTTCAATTCTTGGAAAGGAGAATAAATATGAATAATTTAGAGAAAACAGTATATTTATTGAAAAATTCAAAAAATATAACTGTATTGAGTGGTGCGGGTATGTCTACAAATGCTGGTATTGCTGACTTTAGAGGACCTAATGGAATATATACAAGAGCTGATATAGATTATCCAGAGAGAATTTTTGATTTTGAATATTTTAAAAAAGACCCTCATTTATTTTATAAATTTCATAGAGAATTTTTAAAAACTATAGAGAATGCAGTACCAACTTTTACACATAAATTTTTATTAAAATTGGAGAAAGAAGGAAAAATAAAATCTATAATAACTCAAAATATAGATTCATTACATCAAAAAGCTGGTTCAGAAAAAGTTTTAGAAATTCATGGTGGAGTTATAAATAATTATTGTATTGAATGTCATAAATTTTTTTCATATGAAGTGTTAAAAGAAAAATTAAAATCAGAAGATATACCTAAATGTGATTGTGGAGGAGTTATAAAACCAGATATAGTATTTTTTGGAGAAATGGTTAAATCTCTTGATCAATGTCAAAAACAAGTACAAGATTCAGATCTTCTAATAATTTTAGGTTCTTCATTAACAGTGACTCCAGCTGCTTTTCTTCCATCATATGCAGGTGGCAAAATAATAATTGTAAATAAAGGAGATATATCTTTTTTTTATGTGCCAGAAAAGAAATTAGAAGTATATGAAAATAATGATATTGATAGTTTTTTTAAAAAAATATCCAATTTATATTAAAATGAAGAAGAGTTTTTCTCTTCTTCATTTTAATTTTGGTGAATAAAAACCACTGATATAAATACCGATAATATTTCCAGAATAATCTTTTTTAAAATGACAAAGCTCATCTTCGAAAAAAGGTAAAAACCAATTTTTCATTAAAAAATGATCATTACCCAATGGAATAAATTTTACTGGATTTAATTTTTTTAAGGGGCCAGCATCTGGAAAAAAAGCTAATAGAGTATTATTTAGTGCTTTGATTTCAAATTTATAATTATTAGGAAAATAATCAAATTTATAAAAACCTTCATATAAGTTAAGAGAAATAATTTTATTATTATTATTATTAACCTTAATTTCTTCAAAAAAAGGTATTAAATATTCTATAGATTTATAAGCCAAATCTTCTACAAGATATTGTGTATCTTTGTTTGTTAATATTATAGTTCCAAATTTTAATTTTGGAATTGCCGTAATATTAGAGCTCACACCATTTAATAATCCTCCAGAATGTCTAATTGTAGAATAATTTTTTATTTTATTTAAGGCCCAACCTAAGCCCATTCCACCACTCCAATCTTCTAATATAAATTGTGGCTTATGCATTTGAAAAATAGTATTTGAATTTAATATTTCATTTTGATTAGAATCGTATTTAAATTGAAGAGATAAAAATTTTGATAAATCTTTTATGTTTGAATAAAGTCCTCCACTTCTTTTAAATGCATTCATATTTGGTAAAGAATCAAAATTTAATTCTGTATATATTTTAGAGATAGAAGAATTATTATTTAATTTTTTTAAATCAAATCCAGAATTAAACATTTTTAGAGGTATAAGAATTTCTTGAACTATATAATCTTCATAGTTCATGTTTATAACTTTTTCGAGAATACTGGCCAATAAAACTATTCCTAAATTAGAATAATGATAATTAGTTCCTGGTTTAAAATTTAATTCAATATTATTAATACTATTAAAAACTTCTTTTGTACTTGGAAATTTATTACTTATCCAATAATTCAATGGTGCTTCTCTTGGTAATCCTGAAGTATGTGATATTAAATGTCTGAAAGTAATATTTAAAGGATTTTTATCTTTAAAAAAATGATTTAAATTTAAATCATTTAAATATTTTTTTATTGGATCATCAATATTTATTATATTTTTTTCATTTATGTGCATACACATTATTGCAGTAAAAAGATTTGTATTAGAAAATATCGGAAATATAGTATCTAATGTAGTTTTTATTTTATTTTCCTTATCAGAATAGCCATAACTATTAGCAAAAACAACCTCATCATTAAAAATTATTGCATAAGAAATTCCTGGAATATCTTCTTTTTTCATATTTTCTATTATATATTTTTCTAAAAGATTTATTTGAGAAGTTAAGTTTTCATTCAAAATTTCTCTCCCCTTTTTATGATAAATTATAAATCAAAAATTTATGTGATAGAATAATATTGTTTATTAATTATATGGAGGGATTACATTGTTAAAATATATACTTATAGCTTTTGTAGTGGGTTTGATTTTAGGAATAAACAAAAAATTTCTTTTTTTAAAGAAGTTAAAACCGGTTACATTTATAACTTTATTATTACTTTTTTTCATGGGTTATGAAATAGGAAATGATTCGGAACTCATATCTCAACTTTCTAATATAGGGATTTTAGCTTTTTTTATAGCGGTATTTAGTATATTTGGAAGTGTCTTATTTACCGGAATATATGATAAATTTCGTAATAAGGGGATAAAAAAATGATTCTTTTATTAATTGCCATTTCTTTAGGTATTATTTGTGGATATAATTTTAATATAATTATACCTGATAATTTAATCACAATTTTATTAATGTTCTTGGTATTTTCAGTTGGAATTGATATAGGTTCTGAAGAGGGAATATTAAAAAAAATAAAAATAAATTTGAAAGTTATTATAATACAAACTATTTTAACTATTGGTGGTACATTAATATTTGGATCTATGGTATCATTATTTACAAGTCTTAGCTTTAAAGAAGCTCTTGGAGCTTCTTCAGGACTAGGATGGTATTCATTGTCTGGAGTTATGATAAGTAATTTATATTCTCCAGTTTTAGGAGCAATATCTTTTACATCGAATGTAATAAGAGAGATTCTATCAATTTTATTGATACCTATAATATCTAACTTTACATACCTTGGCTCTATATCAATTGCTGGGGCTACATCTATGGATACTATGCTTGGTATTATATCTAAAAATACTGATAAAGAAAGTACTTTAATAGGTTTTGGCCAAGGAGTTTTGATAACATTATCAGTTCCAATGTTGATCAGTATAATATTTAACTGAGTTTTTACTCAGTTAAATATTAAAATAAATTTTTTTGTGGAAAAATTCCAAAAAGACCTCCAGTATTTATAAAAAGTATATTTTTAGAATTTTTAAAGGTTCCTTTTTTTATTTCCTTATAAAGTCCATACATTGCTTTTACTGTATAAACAGGATCAAGTACTATGCCTTCTAGTTTAGAGATTTTTTTTATGAAATCAATTTCATATTCAGAAGATAATGCATATCCTTTTCCAACATAACCATCTATAATATTTATATCTTCTTTTTTTAAAGTTATATCCAAATCAAAATATTCTTTTGTTTGATTAGAAATATCATAAATTTTGTTTAAAAAATATTCTCTATTATTACAAACATTTATACCAATAACTCTATTTTTTATACCTTTTATTTTATGCCCTAAATAAAGACCGCTATAAGTTCCTCCAGAACCAACAGCAGTGATTATATTATCAAATTGTATATTCATATTTTTCTCTTGTTCAACTATTTCAAATAAACAATTTATATATCCTAAATTTCCTATTTTTTCAGAAGCACCTTCAGGTATTATAAAACATTTTTCGCCTTTATTCTTTAATTTTAGTGTTATATTTTCCATTATTTCATTTCTTGAATGAGAATATTCTTCAGAATTAATAAATTTTATATCGGCATCGAATAGATTATCTAAAAGTAGATTTCCATCTAAAGAACTATTTTCGTCACCTCTCAACACCAAATGACATTTTAAACCTATTCTTGCAGCAATCGCTGCAGTGGCTCTTGCATGATTAGATTGAATTCCTCCACAAGTTATTAAAGAATCATAACCTTTATCTATTGCAAATTTTATAAGATACTCAAGTTTTCTTACTTTGTTTCCACTGAATTCAGTTCCTGTTTGATCATCTCTTTTAAAATAAATATTTTTACCAACTAATTCAGAGAATCTCGATAATAATTCTATCTTAGTTGGTAGATTTGCAAAATTAAACTTATCATTCAAAATTTTCATTTTATCCTCCTCTATTTTACTGGTATTTGAATTTCTGTTATATAATATTTTTCTTTACCTTCAATAAAAGAATCTATATGAGATATTTCCATAGCATCACCATTTATGATTAAATTATTTTTTTTAATATAATCTTTTAATTTTTTATAAGTTTTATGAGTTTCAAAATAAGGGCCTTTATGAAAAGTAGTTACGAAATAATTTTCTTCAATAGTTTTGATTTCTTTATTTATTTTTATATCATCATCAATTATGAAATAAATAGATTTGAATTTATTAAAAACATTATTTATAATATTTTCTTTTGCTATTATAACTCCCATTTGAGAACTTGAAATAAAAATATTCGAACTTAGCGAATTTCTAACTTTGCTTAAAATCATTTCAACTTCGAATTCATTTTCAGTATCTCTTAAATCTATAGATACAATGTTTCTTTTGTTTATAAGTTTTAAAGTTATTATATCTTTATTTTGAGTGTTATATACATTAGAAATATATTTTATTTTTTTATCTATACGGGATTTAATTAGATTCAAATTATTTATTTTTTCATCAATAATATTCTTTTGATCTTCTAAAAGTTTAATGGCATTATCAATTCTTCTATTATCGAGATAATTTTTTATTTTTTTTAGCGAAAAACCTAAAATTTTTAAATAAATTATAGTATTTAATTTTTCAAATTGGTCTATTGTATAATATCTATAATTTGTGTTTTTATCAATTATATTAGGTTTTAAAAGATCTATAGAATCATAATATCTTAAAGTTTGTTTTGATATATTGAATAATTTAGATACTTCTCCAATTAAGAATTTCTCTTTCATAAAATCACTCCAAAATATTGTATTAATTATTCATAGTGTTATAATTATTATATACTAAATTATAGTGACTTGAAAAATAGAGCAATAAAAAAGGGATATGAAATAAAAAACAAGTAAATGAAAAGCAACAAAAATAAAAACAAGTAAAAAAGGAATAAA
>NZ_JASUSU010000016.1:0-53667 GCF_030445905.1 Oceanotoga sp.
ATAAAAAGTCGGTTTACCGACTTTTTATATTATTTGTACTCCTAATCTTGACATTTCTGAAGATATGTTTAAATAGACTATTTGATTTGCATCTGAATAATTACTTGAAATATATGAACCATCATCTCTTTGAAATAATCCTTCAAAATTTTTTAAGTTTAATTCTCCTATATGGTTTAATACCAATCCAACTTTTTTTGGTAGTTTTACGGTTAATGAGGTTATTTCTAAATCCAAATCAATTATAGAATCAGTAAATTCAGATGGAATTATTATTATTTTTGATGCAGTAGATTTTAATTTCATATTTTTCAAATAAATATCTCTTAAATCAAAGAATATTTCAGATACTGATACATTTGATTTGATTTCATATTCTTTTTGTTTTTTTATCTTTAAATTCATAAAAGCTTTTTCTGGTATTTTTATGTTTGATACTTTCAATTTATTTTTTAATTTTAAGGCAGATTCATCTTCTTTGAAATCCATATTAGATCTAAATATATCTTTATTTATTTCACTTTTTAATTTAAAAAGTTGTTCTTGATTATTTGAATTTAAATTAAATTTTGTCCAATCTACATCAAAAGATATTTTTTTTAATTCATTTATGTTATTATCAGAAAATTCCATAATGTTTTTTTCTATTTCATGGTGTTTTTTAGATTTGAATAAAAATTTTCCACTTGATAATATATTTGCCAATCCATAACCTATAAAATATGAAGCTATCATTAATAATACTATTGGCCAAAATTTTAATTTTTCTGGAAATAATTTAAAAGCATCCATTACGAGTATAAGACCAAATAATAAACTTCCTATATATTCTCCTTTGATTTTTTTGAAAATTCTCATACCTGATACTATAAGACTTATACCTATTATTAATTCTATTATTACATTAAAAGATATGGTTAATTTGAATACAATTCCTAATAATATTATTCCGCCTATTAGGATAGAAATTATTCCACTTATCACTTGATTTCACTCCTTTCTGGAATAAAAGAGGATATTCCAGTTGCTAACAGGTAAGAGCCTATTATAACAAGAATAAATTCCCAAAAATTAAATTTTAGATTAAATAAATTTAATGAATCAAAGAAAAGTATTGTACCAGATGTTAAACCAAATATTATTTTTTTTACTAAAGATTTTATATGAGTTTTTTTAAATACTTTTTTTTCAACATAGTTTATAGATTTTTTAGAAATATTTTTAGCCATTGAAGGTATTTCAGAATCTTCTAAATCTTCACGAGCATTTCTTAATTCTTCTTCAATCTCAATTTTTTCTTCTTCAGATATATTCGAAACATTTATTCCATTTATATGAATTTTTGAGAATGTTTTAGGAATTAATCCGCTAATTATTAGCATTAAGGATATTATCAATTCGAATAATCTCCAAATTGTAAATTGAAAATCAAAAAATACCGTTAGAAAAATAAGAATTCCTATCGTTATTAAAATCAAGGAAATCTTTTTCATTTTTGTACCCCCCTATCGTCCAAAAACTTTTTAGCTTCTTCTTCTTTGTAACCTAATTGTTCAAGAAGTTCGATTGCGAAAGTTTTGCTTATCTTTTCAGATTTTAGTAATTCAATAATTTTTTGCTCTTCTTGAGTCAACATATTTATATTTTGTATTTCATTTTCTACAGACAAATCTTCTTCTGAATTAGAATTTATAAAATCAGAATTTGAATTCGATAATTTTTTCTGTTTTATTCTTACGTCTCCAGTAATTATTTTTATTTTTAAATTTCTATTAATCCCATAATCATTGTTCAAAGTTATATTTGATTTTAGTGAAGACGCCATAGATATAGATTTTTTTAGATTTATAGGAGTTTCTCCTTCTATACTTATTGTTGCATCACCAGTTATTACTTTGATTTCACTTTCTTTAAAATTTTTTGTTAAATAATCTATTTTAAGATCACCAGTTACAAGTGAAGCCATTATTTTATTTATTTTTGTATTATTTAATGAAGTATCTCCAGTGGTCATTTTTAAATAAGCATCTTTGATCTCACTATCTTTTACAGATAAATCGCCTGTAGTTAAATTACAATTCAATTGTTCAAGATTTAATCCAGATATTATCATATCGCCAGCAATTAATTTAGTTTTTAAATTTTTTATTTTTATATCTTTAACATTTAAATCACCAGCAGTTGCCTCAATTTCAAGAGATTTTACATTTTCATTTATAAATAAAGTTATATCAATTGTTGAATTAAACCCAAAATCAAATATCCTATCTATAATATTTCCATTTCTTTTTTCATTAGAAAATTCTAAAAATAATTCATTACCAAATTCTTGAATATCATATAACACATTGTCTCCTGAATCAAAAACAATTTTATTTATATCATTTGAAGATTTTATTGTTATATCAGCACCTTTGTGTTTTATACTTAGTACTATTTTTTCATAATTTTTTAAAATTAGTTCTTGTTCCATTATAATCCCCCCGTTATTTTTTATTCTAAATTAAAGATAATTTCTGTCCCATCTTCAGTGTTTATAGTAGTTTTCTCGTCATCCATTTTGTCAATCGATTCGAATATATCTTTTGTTATATTTGCAGCTTCTTCACTATCAAAACCGTTATTTTTTAGATTTTTAGGTATTATACGTTTCATCAATTTTATCATTGAAATTGGTAATTTTAAAGAAACTTCATCTTTCCCAGGGGATTTTATAATCAGTCTTAGATATTTTTTTGTATAGTTATTTCCTGAATTAAAGTTCGGTTCTATAAGAGTTTCTAATAAATCAGTAGCTTCATCTATTGTAAGCTTTTCATCTCTAAACATAGAAAGTATTTTTTTTATATCTTCCTTCATTTTTATTCCCCCCTATATTTTTTTAATATTTGTTTAGCTTCTTCTGGAGTTATTTCACCCTTTTCAATTTTTTCAAGAATTTCTAAAGTTTTTTTCCTATTATCATTTTCTGAGGAATAACCTAAAGCTTTTATTAATTCTTCAAGTCTTGCTTTTGCAGTTGGATAAGATATATTTAATTCTTTTTGAAGTTCAGATAAATTTCCTCTTGATTTTATAAAGATCTTTAAAAATATCAATTGTTCATCTGATAATTGTGTGAATTCTTCGATTTCAAAACTTCCTGTTATTTCTGTATCGCATTTTTCACATCTGTATTTTACTATTTTTAATGGGCCATTGCATACGGGACAAGTCGTTAGTCTCCTTTTATACATTTTCTCACCTCCATAATAAAATTATAATTTAAAAAATTAAAAAAGTCAAGTATTGTTTTAAAATTTTTTAGTTTTTTTCTATTTTTTATAAAAATAATTATTTTAATTATAATTTTTTTAAAATTATAATCATTGTGTTTATATTAACAATTTTTTTATAATAAATAATGAATGAGAAATAATAATATAGTATTATTAAATTAGTATTTGAAGGAGGTTATAAATGAATAAATCATATGATAATTTAAAAAATTCTATAATATATGAAATTTTCGTTAGAAATCATTCTAATCCTGGAACTTTTAATGATATTTATTATGATCTTGAAAGAATAAAGAAATTGGGAGTTGATATAATTTCTTTTATGCCAATATATCCAGTTGGTAAAAAAAATAGAAAAGGAACTTTTGGAAGTCCTTATTCAATAAGAGATTATTATAGTGTTAGTCCAGAATATGGTGGAATGAGTCAGTTCAAAAAAATTTTAAATAAAGCTCATGAATTAGAAATGAAAGTTTTTATAGATATAGTGTTTCATCATACTTCTTTAGATTCGATTTTATATGAAGAACATCCTGAATGGTTTTTGACGGATGAAAAAGGAAATCCAAAGAGAAAAATAGAAAATTGGTATGATATTGTAGAACTTGATTTTTCTAATTCTGATCTCATAGAATATCTTATCAAAAATCTTGAGTTTTGGGTAGATAATGGGGTAGATGGTTTTAGATGTGATACAGCTGGTTTAATACCCATTACTTTTTGGAAAAAAGCAAGATCTATTATAAATTCTAAAAAAAATATTATCTGGATTGCTGAAACATTTAGAATGAAAGATTTAAGAATGTTTAGGGATAGAAATATTGAAGTTTATTCTGATATAGAACTTTCTAAAGTTTTTGATGTTACTTATGATTATGATGGTTTTGAATATATAGAAGACTATTTTAAAGGATTAATAAATTTTTCATATTATATCAATCATTTAAATGTTCAAAAAGCTATTTATCCTTCAAAAACTCTTAAATTAAGATTTTTAGAAAATCATGATACTTGTAGAATTTGTTCGATTTTTAGTGGTAAAAATATTGTAAAGAATTGGACTATTTTTTATTGTTTATTACCTGGCCCTTCTTTGATTTTTTCGGGACAAGAAATAATGTCAAAAAAAAGTTTAAAATTATTTGATAAAAATTCAATAAGATGGGAAGAGGGAGATTATGAATTTTTAAGTTATTTTAAAAAAATGATAAAAATAATCAAAGATATAAAAGAAAAATGTGATATTTTCAATATTCATAGTATAGTAGAAGGTGTTTATTTAATTGAATGGAAATCAAAAGATGAAAAATACTATATCATTGTTAATCTTGAGAATCGAAAAGGTTGTGTTCCGATAAACTTTAAGTTTGAAGGTTTTGATATAATTAATAATTGTGATATTGTTGTTGATAATTTTTATGAAATTAAAAACTTACCAGAAATTTTTAAAATAAGGCCTTGAGGCCTTATTTTACTTTATATTTTAAACAAAAAGTGTTATAATTTTCAAGAATAAAAAAATAATTTGGAGGTGAACCTTTTAATGGGTTTTTTTGATAAATTAAAAGAAGGTCTTTCTAAAGCGAGAGATAATTTCTTTGGCGGAATTAAAACTTTATTTGCTGGCAGAACTTTAGATGATGAAGTTTTAGAAGAACTCGAAGAAATACTTATAATGTCTGATATGGGATATGAAACAGCAAATAAAATATTAACAGAACTTAAAATAAGATATAAGAAAGACGAAGTTGAAGATCCTTTAATATTGTTAAGAGATATAATGACTGAAAATCTTGAAAAAGAAAATTTTGAAGAAAATCCAAATAAGAAACCTTATGTTATATTTGTTGTAGGTGTTAATGGCAGTGGAAAAACTACTACTATAGCAAAAATTTCAAAAAAATATGTTTCAGCTGGAAAATCTGTTGTATTAGCGGCAGCTGATACATTTAGAGCGGCAGCTATTGAACAACTTAAACATTGGGGGAATAAAGTAGGGGCAACTGTTATAGCTCATGAACATGGTTCTGATGCTGCAGCGGTTGTTTATGATTCTCTTGCACATGCAAAAGCTAAAAATAAAGATGTGGTAATAATTGATACAGCTGGACGTCTTCATACAAAATCAAATTTAATGGAAGAATTAAAAAAAATTAAAAGAGTTATAGAAAAAGAAATACCAGGAGGATCAGATGAAACTATTTTAGTTTTAGACGGTACTACTGGTCAAAATGGTATCCAACAAGCTTTAGCTTTTAAAGAAGCTGTGGATATTACGAGTGTTGTAGTTACTAAATTAGATGGTACAGCAAAAGGTGGTATAGCTTTTTCTATAAATAATCAATTAAATATACCAATTAAAATGATAGGTGTTGGTGAACGTGAAGATGATCTTCAAATGTTTGAACCAAAAAATTATGTAAATGCTTTATTAGGGGTTGAAGAATAAGATGGATTATTGGAAGGACACTACTGAATGTCCAGTTTGTAAAAATACTTTTATGTATTCAAAGGTATCTACTGCAGCTATTTCTGTTAAAAGTTATGATAAAGATTTAAAACCTAATTATAATGGACCAAATCCATTAAAACATAGTATAATAACTTGTCCAAATTGCTTCTTTACTTTTAATGAAAAAGATGTTAAGGATATTCATAAGTTTATAAATGATAGAAATTATTCTAAAATAAAAGATTTTTTGAGTAAACTCGATAAGGATGATTTTTTTGAAGTAAATAACTATGAAGATAAATCTAATAATTTTTATAAACAACAAATAGTTTTAGCTTCTGAAATATATTCGATTTTAGACCTTCCTTTTGAAGTTGGAAGGTTACTATTAAAACTTTCTTGGCAATATAGAGATGATGGAGATGAAGGAAGAGAGCTTAAGATATTAAATGATGTATTAAAAATAACTCTTAATTATTTTGAAAAGGCTCTTGACAATAGAGACACTATTTTTTCACTTTTTTATACAGGGTATATTTATTATAGATTGGGAGATAAAAAAAATGCTGCTAAATATTTAGATAAACTTTTTAGAATGTTTAAGGATAGTAAGAGTCCATACATAAGAGCTGCAAAAGATTTAAGAGGTGAATTAGAGTGAAAAAAATTTATTTTTTATTAATTATAGTATTGAGTTTGTTTTTATCTAGTTGTTCTTTTCAAAGTGCCGATGAACAAAATAAATTACCGAATGAAGAACTCACAGAAATAAAGAGTACATTGAAATCATTAGAAATTCAATTAACAAGGTTGGAAGAAGATCTTAACAAATTATCGGATGAATTTTATCAGAATAAAAGAAAAAGCAGTTATGATTATAATGTAATAAGCGATCTTAAATCACAATTTTCTGGAATTTCTAAAAGATTAAATTTAATAGAAGGTTTAATAATTGATGGTGAAGAGGCGAAAGATGTTGAAAAACTTTTAGCTTTAGATGATAGAGTAGACAATATAGAAAAATCTATGACTAATCTTGAAAGTGGTGGAACATCTGAAAATCCTTCTCAAGTTTTTTCTAAAATAACTGATTTAGAAAAGAAAATAACTGATTTAGAAAAAAATTATACGAGTTTATTTAATAATGATGATAATATTTTTATTTTAGATAGCCTTCAAAATATTAATGATAGGGTATCAAAATTAGAGAATTCTAATAAAGATATGAATGGAAATTTTGTTAACTCTGATGATTTTAAAAATTTAATACAAAAAGAGTTAAAAAATGTAGATTTAAATAAAGATATAGATAAAATAATCGAAATTAAAACCGAACAAGCTGTATCTAAGTTTTATTATAAATCTCAAAGTGATACGATTATAAAAGTAAAAGAATTAGAAGATAAGCTTAATAAAGTTGATAATAATGTAGAAATTTTAACTAATAATTTTGATAAAGCATTATCTTCACCCCCATCTAATTTAGATGAGAAATATAAAACAAAAATAGATGATTTAGAGAAAAGAATAAATGCGGCTATTTATACATTGGGAGATGAAGAGTTTAAAAGTATATTTGAAAATACTGATGAAATAGTATATAAAGTTAAATCAGGGGATACTTTAAGTCAAATAGCTAAAGCTTTTGGACTTGGAAGTAATGGTGTTGATTTAATCGCTAAAGCAAATAATTTAATAAATGCTGCATATTTAAAAGTAGGTCAAGAACTTATAATACCTATTGGAAATATAGAAAAATATATTAATTGGCCTTTAAAAGCTACTAATCAGTCTGCTTTTGAAAGAATTGCTGTTAAATTTGGAGATAGAAATTCTATGAGTATATCTCCTGGTATAGGTATAAAACCAATTAAAGATGAAAGAATTTACCCTATTTTACCTGGAAAAGTAGTAGAAACAGGTTCATCAAGTAATGGAAATTGGTATGTTAAAATAGATCATGGTAGTTCTATAGTCAGCGTAGTTAGAAATATAAGTACCATATATGTAAAAGAAGGGGTTTGGGTAGATAACGAAACTTCTTTGGGACTAGTAAAAAAAGATTCACTTGTTATGCTTGAACTTTGGAAATCAGGTGAACCTAAAGATCCTTTAAAATTATTTTTTAGAATAAGAGGAGATTATAAAGCAACATACTATACAGAATGGGATGATAAATTAGTATATTCTCCAACTTTTCGTTTAACAAGATCTGGTAAAAAACCTGAAAATTGGAGAACTATAGCAGCAGATCCAGAAGAATTACCCCTTGGAACTGTTGTTTATATACCAGAACTAAAAGATATGCCGAATAATGGTTTTTTTGTAGTTGAAGATACTGGTGGGAAAATAAAAGGTAATAAAATTGATATATATGTAAATGATGTCAGAAAAGCTCAAAAAACATCTGATGTAACGATATATGTCGTTGGAAAGATTTAGGAGGGATGAAACATGGCCTTGACTGTAAAAAGTTCTTATGCTTTAAGAGCTTTGTTTGAATTAGCACTCTTGAATAAAGAAGGTATAAAAAAAGTGTCAATTGCTGAACTTTCGAAAAGACAGCAAATACCACGTGATTTTTTAGAAAAAATATTTTCTGAATTAAGAGATGCTGGAATTTTAAAATCAATAAGAGGAAGATATGGTGGATATGTTTTGCTAAAAGATCCAAAAGATTTAAGATTAAGTGAAATTGTAAATGTTTTAGATAAGCCTTTACAATCGTATGATTGTGTTAGTGGTGAATGTAGAGTTGAAATTGATTGTGCTGTTGAATTTGTATGGAAAAGAGTTCATAATGTTATGATGCTTGAACTTGATAAAATGACTCTGCAAGACATAATAAGATATGGTAAAGAAATTTCTAAGTTAGGAAGTGGTGATGAAAAAAATGGGTCGTAGAGCTTTAATGCTAATGAGTGGAGGAGTAGACAGTTCAGTAGCTGCTCATATTTTAAAAAAAGAAGGTTATGAAGTTATAGGTGTACACTTTAAAACTGTTGATGATATTGTTTTTTCTATGATACCTGAAAAAAAGAAGGTTTGCTGTAGTCCTTCTGATACTATTGATGCTATGAAGGTTGCTAAAGATGTTGGGTTAGAAGACTTTAAAATTATTAGTATAAAAGATGAATTTGAAGAAAAAATAATAAAATATTTTATAAATGAATATAAAAAAGGGATTACTCCAAATCCTTGTATACTTTGTAATAGATTTTTTAAGTTCGGTAAAGCTATTGAATTGGCTGATGAATATAATTGTGATGTTGTAGTATCTGGCCATTATGTTTTAAGTGAATATTCAGAAAAGTATGGAAAATATGTTATAAAAAAAGGTGTAGATAATTATAAAGACCAATCATATTTTTTATCATATGTTAAACAAGAGTATTTACCGAGACTTTATTTTCCACTTGCAAAATTGAAAAAAGATGAAATAAGAAAAATTGCCGAAGAATTAAATTTAATCGTAGCTCATAAACCTGATTCACAAGAATTATGTTTTATTCCTGATAACAATTATAAAAGATATTTAAAAGATAGAGGAATAGAGGTTGGAGAGGGAAAAGTATATGATTTAGATGGAAATCATATAGGTACTCATACTGGATATACAAATTATACAATAGGTCAAAGGACTGGTATGACATTTTTTAAATCTCCTAATATGAAATTACATGTTTATAAAATAGATTCTCAAAATAATAGTATTATAGTAGCTCCCACAAAAAAACTTTATTTTAAAGGACTTATAGCTAAAAAATCTAATTTTTTTATAGATTTTGAAAAAATAGAAGCTGTTTGTAGAATTAGAAAAAAAAGTGAAGAAATGAAATCTATTATAACAAAGATAGACGAAAAATCTTTTAAAGTAGAATTTGAAGAACCTATTTTTGCGGTTACTCCAGGACAATTTGCTACTTTTTATGATGAAGATGGAATTGTATTGGGAACTGGGATAATAGATTCTTATTTGGAGGATTAAAAATATGCAAAAAAGAATAGCTGTTTATCCAGGAAGTTTTGATCCTATTACTTATGGCCATATAAATCTTGTTAAGAGAGCTGCTGAAAGATTTGAAAAACTTAATGTTGTTATTATGAATAATTCAGAAAAAAGATGCTTATTTACTCTTGAAGAAAGAGTTGAAATGACTAAAGCCAATTTATCACATATACCGAATGTTGAAATAGATACTTTTTCAGGATTATTGGTGCAATATTGTAAATTAAAAGATATTTCTACTGTAATAAGAGGTTTGAGAGCCGTTACAGATTTTGAATATGAATTGCAAATGGCAAATGGAAATAGATCACTTATGCCACAATTAGAAATATTTTTTCTGATGTCTGATGTAGCTCATTCATTCATTTCATCTTCTATGGTAAAGGAAGTTGCAAGGTACGATGGAGATGTTAGTACATGGGTTTCACCATTAGTAGAAAAAAAGCTTAAAGAAAAATTTAGAAAAAATTAAAATTTAAAAAGTGTTAATTAAAATTTTTAATACTTATTGAAATGGAAATAATAATGTGATAGAATATATTGGTTGAAATCATTAACACGCGCAAGGAGGGACTTTTAGATGGCTGTAAGTACGGAAATGATAAAAGAATTAAGAACAGCTACAGGTGCAGGTATGTTAGACTGTAAAAAAGCACTTGAAGAAACTAATGGTGATTTAGATAAGGCAATTGAACTTTTAAGAAAAAAGGGTGCTGCAAAAGCAGCTAAAAAAGCTCATAGAGAAACTAAAGAAGGAATTGTTTATTCTTATATTCACCACAATGAAAAAATGGGTGTTTTATTATTTTTAGGTTGTGAAACAGATTTCGTTGCTAAAACAGATGATTTTCATGAATTAGCACATAAAGTAGCTCTTCAAATTGCTTCTATGAATCCAAAATGGATATCAAGAGAAGATGTTCCAGAAGAAATAATAAATAAAGAAAAAGAAATATACGCTGAAGAATTAAAGAGTTCTGGAAAACCTGAACATATTATTGAAAAAATAGCTGAAAATAAAGTTAATAAGTTCTATGAAGAAAATTGTCTTTTAGAACAGAATTATGTTTTTGGTGATGGTGAAAAAATAGGTGAACTTATCACTGCTGCCATTGCTAAGATTGGTGAAAATATAAAAGTTGAAAAATTCTCAAGATTCTCAGTAGAAGATTAATTGATATAGGGGGTGGTGTTTTTGTCACCCCCTTTTTTTATAATTTACTGGAGGTATAGAAAATATGTATAGAAGAGTTCTTTTGAAACTTAGTGGTGAAGTATTATCTGGTGAAGGAAATAAAGGATTTAACGATGATGCGGTTAAATATTTAGCTTCTGAAATAAAGAAAGTTTCTCAACATGGAATGAATATTGGTATGGTTGTAGGAGCTGGAAATATATTTAGAGGTAAAGAGTTAAAAGGTGTTACAAATAGTATTGCTGATCATATAGGTATGTTGGGAACGGTTAGTAATGCTCTGTATTTAAAAGACTACTTTGAAAAGATTGGAATAAAAAGTGTTGTTGTTTCTCAGATAGTTAAACTTCCTTCAGTGAGATCAATTCATTATGATGATATAGAATTATATTTTAATTCAGGTTATGTAGTTATTTTTGCAGGAGGTACTTCAAATCCTTTATTTACAACTGATACAGCGGCTGCTTTGAGAGCTGTTGAAATGAAAGCAGAAGTACTTATAAAAGCAACTAAAGTAGATGGAATTTTTGATAAAGATCCTAAAAAGTTTACAGATGCTGTGAAATATGATACAATTACATATGATGAAGCAATTTCTAAAAATTTAAAAGTTATGGATACAGAGGCATTTGCTATATGTCAAAAGTATAAGATGCCTATTAGTGTTATTAATTTCTTTGATAAGGATAATCTTTTAAATGCAGTTATGGATAAAAAAATTGGAACGAGAGTAATTCCTTGATGATATAAAGCTCAACAGGAGGTGTTTGTGCATGTCATACTTATACGACGAAATCGTGTCAGTAAAGGCAAGAGAAGTATTAGATTCTAGAGGTAACCCAACAGTAGAGGCAGAAGTTATGTTGGCAAGTGGTGCTGAAGGTAGAGCAATAGTTCCATCAGGAGCTTCAACAGGTATATTTGAAGCTTTAGAATTGAGAGATGGAGACAAATCAAGATTTATGGGTAAAGGAGTTTCAAAAGCTGTCGCAAATGTTAATGATGTTATAGCTGAAGAATTAGAAGGTTTAAACGCTTTTGATCAAGCTTTAATAGACCAAGTAATGTTAGATTTAGATGGAACTGAAAATAAAGAGAAATTGGGTGCAAATGCTATTTTAGCTGTGTCATTAGCTGTAGCAAGAGCAGCATCTGATTCTTTGGAAATACCTTTATATAAATATTTAGGTGGTCCAAATGCTAAAGTCCTTCCAGTACCTTTGATGAATATTGTTAATGGTGGAGAACATGCAGATAATAACTTAGATATTCAAGAATTTATGATAATGCCTGCTGGATTTAACAAATTTTCAGATGCTTTAAGAGCAGGAACAGAAATTTTTCATAATTTAAAAAAATTATTACAGGAAGCTGGCCATCAAACAGCAGTTGGAGATGAAGGTGGATTTGCTCCTAACTTTGATTCAAACGAAGAAGCTTTACAGTTCATAGTAAAAGCTGTAGAAAAAGCTGGTTATAAACCTGGTGAAGAGGTATTTATTGCATTAGACTGTGCAGCATCAGAATTTTATAATTCAGACAACAAAACATATCATATTGATGGAAAAGATTTATCTTCTTCAGAACTTGCAGATTACTATGAAGGATTAATAGATAAATATCCAATAAAATCTATAGAAGATCCATTTGATCAAGAAGATTGGGATGCTTATACAGGATTTACTGCTAAGGTTAGAACTAAAGCTCAGGTTGTTGGTGATGATTTATTTGTGACCAATGTTAAAAGATTACAAAAAGGTATAGATTTAAAATCAGCAAACTCTATATTGATAAAATTGAATCAAATAGGTTCTTTAACAGAAACTTTTGATGCAATAGAATTAGCTAAAAAATATAATATGACAAATGTAATTTCTCATAGATCTGGAGAATCAGAAGATACATTCATAGCAGATCTTTGTGTAGCAACAAATGCAGGATTTATAAAAACAGGTTCTTTATCAAGAACAGATAGAATTGCTAAGTATAATCAATTATTAAGAATAGAAGAAGAATTGGGTTCTGTTGCTCAATTTAAAGGTTTAGATTCTTTTTATTCAATAGATAAATAAACAATTCCCCCTATAAAAAGGGGGTTTTTTTATTGAAAAATTACTTGAGGTATTTTATATTTAGGATGAATTATGATTTCAGCTTTAAAATTATATATATCTTCTATTATTTTTTTTGTTATAACTTCATTTGGTGTTCCATCTTTTATTATTTTTCCATCTTTCATTATTAATATTCTATTAGAATAAAGACTTGCAAGATTTATATCATGAAATACAGATAATATAGTTAAATTTTCTTTTTGACTTAAATTTTTTATTATATTTAAAAGATACTGTGTATGACCAGGATCGAGATGAGAAGAAAATTCATCTAAAAGGAGTATTTTAGATTTTTGAGCAAAAGCTCTTGCTACCATGACTCTTTGTTTTTCGCCACCAGATAAATTAGAAAAACTTTTTTCTTTAAATTTATAAGTATCTGTTTTTTTCATGGAATTGGATATTATGTTTTCATCTTCTTTATTTTCTGTAAAAAAATCAAATTTTTTTGAATAAGGTAATCTGGAAGTTTCCACAATACTTTTAACAGAATAATCAAAAATAGTGTTAAATTCTTGAGGAACAACGGCTATCAATTTTGAAAGTTCTTTCAAATTTAAGGATTTTAAATTTTTAGAGTCTATAAATATATTTCCATATTTTAAAGGAAGAATTTTAGATATTAATTTTATTAAAGTTGATTTTCCAGCCCCATTAGGTCCAATTATTGATACAATTTCTCCGTTTTTTATATGAAGATTTTTAATATCTAAATTGAATCCATTTCCATAATTAAATTTTATATTATTTATTTGAATCATAATTTTTTCCCTCTTTTTTTCATAACATATATAAATAAAGGCGCTCCGATTATAGAAGTTATTATTCCTATTGGAAGTTCGGAAGGAGCAAAAATTGTTCTGGATATAAAATCACTTATAGTTAAAAAAATTCCACCCGATAATATAGATATTAAACTAGAAATTAATGAATATGGTCCTTTAATTTTTCTTACAAGATGTGGTATTATTAATCCAACAAACCCTATTATTCCAGATTTTGAAACAGCTATAGATACAGCAAATATATTTGTTAAAATTAGTATCATTTTTATTTTTTCTGGATTTACACCAGAATATATTGCCATATCATCACCCATAGATAAAACATTTAATTCTTTATTATAAATTATTATTACGATAGTTTGTATTAATAATACTACAGTCAATATAAATATATCTTCCCATGTAATAGAAGCTGTACTTCCCATGAGCCATATATTTACATGTATTAAATTTCTCCAAAACATTACTGTTATTAATGTTGTAAATGCATTGAACAAAAAACTAACTATTACACCACTTAATATTAAAGATAATACGGGAAATTTTTTCCCTTCTTTTGCCAACATAAATACTATGATTGCAGATATTATAGAAAATATGAAAGAAAAAGTTTCTAATCCAAAAAATAAATGTAATCCTAATATACCAGATAAAGCCGTATAAATTACAGCTCCAAAAGAGGCTCCAGAAGATATTCCAAGTATATAAGGGTCTGCAAGAGGATTTTGAATTATTAACTGTAATATATTTCCAGATAAAGCTAAAATACCTCCAATTATAAAACTACCTAAAATTCTTGGTAATCTCAAATCCATAATGAGTAATTTATATGTAGAATTTTCTTGATTAAGGAATAATGTTTTTATTACTTCTTTTAATGGAATATTTACACTTCCCAAAGAAGTAAAAATTATTATAGATATAAAACTTATTATCAAAAGAATAAACAGGAGAGGTATAATCCTCTTCCTGTTTTTAATTTTTTTTATAGTCATTTTGACTCCTTTATTATTTCATATATTGATTCTAATGCTTCTATTAATGAAGGTGATGCTTGTGAAGCTTTATCATTATTAATTGAAAATATTTTGTTGTTTTTAACAGCATTTACATTTTTAAATTGAGAAGCTGATTTTAAAGTTTCAATTCCAGAATTATCTCCCATAAAATAAGAAGGAACAATAATTATATCTGGATTTTTAGAAACTATAAATTCTGGGCCAACAGAAAGCCAACCATTATTTCCAGTATATGGTGAAGCAACATTTAAACTACCAGCGATTGATAGTAATTCATTCATAAAAGAACCTGTTCCACTTGTCCAAATTGATGAAATATTTTGACTTGAAATCATTGCATACATAACAGTTGGTCTTTCTGACCAAGTAGATGTTTCTTTAGAAATATTAAGCATTCTTTCTCTTAAATTTTTTGATAATTTTATTGCTTGTTCTTTTTTATCAATTATAGTTCCTATTAAAACTGTGTCTCTTATTATATCATTTATGGATAATGGGTTTATAACTATAGTTTTTATATTATATTTTTCTAATCTTTCAAGTTCTTTTTCTTGGAATCCACCAGATATAAATACAATATCGGGATTTAAGCTTATTATTTTTTCAAGATTCAAAGGTGTCATATTTCCTATTTTTTCAGCTTCAATGTTATTATCCCAATCAGTAACGCCTACAACAAGATCTTCTGCATTTAAATGTTTCAAATAATCAGATACAGCTGGTGCAGCAGAAATTATTCTCTTAATATCTTGGTCTATTTTTACAGGTCTTCCAAGATCATCTATTATTGTAAATGATGATAAAGCTATAATTCCTACTAATAACAATAGAACAATACTCAATGCTTTTTTCATTTTTGCTACCTCCCGTAATAATTACGCCAAGGTAAAAACTAACTCCAAACACTTTGGCGCGAAGTGCTTGAATTTTTAAAAATTATAAATAAAGTATCCCGACTTATGAGTTATATCCTCCAAATTACCCTTCCCGATTTTTTAATCAGTGGTATGTAATTTTTTGTCCTCAATCACGGTGGCGCGACCGTATTAGATTTTCACTAATTTCCTTTATTTATTATTTATATATTTTTTTTTAAAATACTTGACCAAATCCAAATTCAAATTTTCCTTTTAAATTTTTGTCCCAACCATATTCAAATCTGATTTGACCCAGTAAAGGAATGTTAAATTTTAAACCAGTTCCAAAAGACCAAATATTATCATTCAATATATTATTTAAATTATTTGAAGTATTTCCATTATCATAAAAAGCATATATATCAATCGGTACTGGATTTTTTAATAGTTCATAAGCTAACTCAGTATTAAATAAATACATATTATTACCTTGTTTAGAAGATAAACTATATCTTCTTACACTATTCATTCCGCCAACTGAATAATTGAATAAGGAATAAGGATCATTAGAGAATCCGATTTTTAATCTTGTTCCAAAAGTAAATTTATAGAAACTTGTAAAATATTTACCTTCTAAAGTATTACCAGTATAATATTGATCTGTGTTATTTAGATTTAATCCTCCAAAAACTCTTGTTGAAAAATATTCTCCCGAATAAGGTCTATATGGATTATCTAATCTGTTTAATTTGTAACCAATACCAGTAGAAAGTCTTTTTATATCATTTGATTTTAATTTTTGATAATAGTCATAGGATAAATCGGTTGTTATATATGAAAAATCTGAAAATTTGAATGAAGGTGAAATAGAAAATGATAAATTATTTGTTATAGAAGCACCTAAAGTTTCTACATATTCACCATTTGGTACTGTTAGATATGATGTGCTTAATCCAAGATCTATATCTGTTTTAAAGATTTTTGATACATTATAATTTAATCCGAATTTATATTTATTATTCAAAGGATTTAATTCAGTGTTTAGTCCAAAAGTTTGACCATAACCGAAAGGATTTGGAATATAAAAACTTAAAGTTCCTGCAAATCCATAATACCAATCTTTTACATCTGGCATAGACCAAGTTAATCCACCAGCTATCTTAACAGCATTTGTTCTTTCATGTGGATGAATCTCAAAGTCAACAGAATCTTCTGACATTGAAATAGGGTTTATATCAACACTTTGGAAAAAACCTGTTCCAGTGAATGCTCTATAGGTATCTTGTAATTTATTTAGATTTACAACTTCATCTTTTTTTAATTTTATTAAATCATCTATTATATAATCTTGGGTTTTTGCCGTAGCATCTTTTGTTATTTTTATATTACCTACTTTTTTCTCATTAAAATTATATATTAAATCATTATTTTTGTCTATATTTACTTTTGTATCAACAAATAAGAATCCTTCTTGTGTATATAATTTATTTATTACATCTAAAGATTTTAAAATATCTAAATTAGAAACAGTTGAGTTTTCTGTTATTATTTCTGATACCTTTTCATTTAATCTAAAACTTTCGATAGAATCATTACCATTATACTTTATTTTATTTATTTTGGTATTATCATCTATAACTCTTCTTAATTTTCCATCTAGTACAAGATTTAATTCTCCACCCAAGGATTCTTCTATATCTACGGGTTCCCATTTTATAGAAGTTTCTTCACTAAAATAAGGTAATGAAGCTATAGAAGACATCAAACCCTGTAATTTTTTTATATCTGGATATGATTCTTTTAATTTTGGCCTAAACAGGAAAAATTTATTTTCATAGTCTTTTCTAAATTTAAAATTTAGATCTTTCTTTACTTTTTCTTTATCTAATTGGGCATATTCGCCTTCTAATTTCAAATCCCAGAGTTTATATTCATTTATTATGAATAATAAAGTATTTTCATCATATTTGTTATTGTTAATTTCTGTTGCTTCAAGTGTTACTTTATCACCTAATAATTTAATATTAGAACTTATTTCTATAGTACTATAATCATTATTCGTATAATATAAATTTATGGAATTGAGTGCTTTTTGAAAGTCATATACATTTAAAGGAATATCTGTTTTTAAATTTAAATAATCTTTTAAATCTTTTTTATCGACAAATCCATCACCATATACTTCTATTTCAATATTTTTGACTATTGGATTTGGATTTATTATTAATTTTAAATTTCCATTTTCTTCGTCTAATTCATAAGAAAGCGAATTGAAAAAGCCGAGATTATTTACTTGTTTCATTGCTAATTTTATGTCTATATCTCCAACATAATTTCCGATTTTTATATCATAATTATTCATAATATTATTTATATCTGTAGCAGCATAAGATATATCTGTACTATACTCTATTGAATTGAGTTTTGTTATTGAGAATGAAAGAGTCAATAAAGATAATATAAAGATCATTAGAATTGATTTTTTCATTAAAATCCTCCTTTTAATTCTTTTTCTAAATTATAAATATTTTGTTTTATCTGTAACATAAATTTAGGAGTATCATATATATTTTCAAATGAGTTTTTTAATTGTTTTGTATCTATTTCATATCCATCATCTAAAAAAGTTCTTTTTATATACCAATTTATTTTAGAGTCGAGATATATAACAAAATAAAGAGCATTTGAAAGATCTCCTAATGGTTGGCAATCAATATTAGTTTTTACAAAAGTTGCATTTACAGTTGTACCATTGTTTGGTTTTGTTTTGATATTAAAACTACCACCCGTTAATTCACAAGAGAACTTTAAAAAAGGCAATCCCATGCCAATTTTTTTCTTCCTCTCTTTTTTTGTAGTATAAAAAGGAGTAAGTGCATTGTTCAATTCTTCTGAATTCATCCCTATTCCATAATCTTTAACTTCGAAAGAAAAAAAATCTTTGCTTTCGATAATAATTAATTTACATTCTTTTGAATTAGACCTTACAGCGTTTTCGCATATATCTATTATATGATCAGAGATTGTTTCTAATGTGGCCATACTGGTTTCACCTTACCATTATAGAGTGATTTTTTAAGTTCGTCAAAAGTTCTTGATTCACATTCTAAAATACAAGATGGATTTTTTAACTGATCTGGAAAATGAGAATCATTACCATAAATAAATCTTTTGTAGCCAAGTTTTTGTGCTTTTATTAATTCGTCTTCATTTTTTACTTCTACTGCATCGAAATCTAATTCTAAAGGAAGACCAAGTTGATATATAAGTCCAAAAGCTCTAAATATATGTGCCGGATATATTATTGATTTAAATTTTTTAGATAAATTATAAACTTCTTCAACAGTTAAGTTTGAAGAGCTTCCAAGATATGGAGAGCTTTTGATATCTATAAATTCTGATTTTTCATCGACTAGTATTTGATATCCTAATTTTTCTGGGTCATAATTTTTTATTATTAGAGTATTTTCAATTATTTTTGAGAATTTTATACACTCTTTTATATATTTAAAATAGATTATGATATGGACTTCTTCAGATGTTTGAACTTCTATTCCGGGAATTAATTTTATTCCAATTTTATTTAATTGAAAATTAAAAGAATACATATTTTCAGCAGAATTATGATCAGTTATTGAGATCCAATCTATTGAACTTGAACTTAAAATATCATTATATATTTCAGGAGTCATAGTTATATCAGCACAGGGTGAAAGAACTGTATGATTATGAAAGCAGCAATTATATTTATTCATTTTTTAGAAGATTATATATTTTGCCAGCAGTTTCAAAAGCATCATTTTCAGAAATTAAAAGAGAAATATCCATTTCTTCTGCTTTTTTAATTGTTTCTTCAAGATATTTTCCTGGTTTAGGCAGTACAATAGCCTTTGCACCTACTACTTCTGCAACTGCGATTATATTTTGATGAGTTTGATGAGTTATCCATATACAATCTTTTTTTGCGTCTCTCATCACTTCACTCAATAAATCTCCTATATGGCCAGATATTATATCTGTATCTGTTTTTGATGAATAGATAATTTTTAGATCTAATTTTTCTATCATATTTTGTAGAGTCACATTTTATTCCCCCTTATTGAAATAAAATAGCATTTCTAATTTTACTCCTTTTCCAGAACTTGAAATTAATGTCATTCTATCTGAAAATCTTTTCATATTTGGAAGACCCATTCCAGCTCCAAATCCTTTTTCTCTAACATTTTCAGTAGCTGTAGAATAACCTTCTTTTAGAGCAGAATCTATATCTTCTATACCTTTTCCAAAATCTTCGATAAATACTTTAATTTTATCTTTTTCTGTCCAACAATATAATATTCCATTAGACTCTGAGTGAATTACAACGTTTGCTTCTGCTTCATATGTAGAAATAGATATTTTTCTTATCAATTCTGGATTAATATTTTTAGAAGTTAAAAATTTTTTTAATTTTGTTGCGGCTATTCCTATCATTTCTACAGATTTATAATCTATAGAATATTTAAAGTCATATCCTTCAGTTTCAAAATTTTCTCCAGTTATAGAAGATACATAATTTTTATTTAAAACTTTATCCCTTCTTTCATCATGAACATATATATAGCCAAGCTTTTTAAACATCCATTCTAATATATCAATTTTTGTTACCACGCCAACGACTTTTTTCTTAGAATTTATTACAGGATATCGTCCAAATTTCTCATTTTTATTTAGTTCTAAAAAAGTCATAATTGTATCTTCTTCATTTAAAAAAATTGGTTTTTTTGTCATCCATTTTTCGACACGTTCTTCTAGACTATTATTTTCAATTACTCTTATTATATCTTCTATACTTAAAATTCCGCTTAGAGTTAAATCTCTTTTTATAACAGGCATTCCAGATATTCCTTTTATTCTCATTATTTCTTTAGCGTATTTTAATTTAGTTTCGCCAGTGACTAAAATTGGTGGAGTGGTCATAATTTCATTTATTAAAGTGTTAGAAAAAACTTTTGATAATGTACTCACTAATTTATCAACTTCATTTTTATTTTCTAACATAATTGATCATCCGTTCCCATAGCATCTTTAATTCCACTTTTGAATAAAATCGCGCATGCCATATACATAGAAAGGGAGGATTTTATGATACAAACCTCTAAATCCTCCGCTATTTCTTTTAAATTTTCTGGAATTTCTTTTCCCCTAACAAATATTATTCCTTTTGCACCTATTACAGCAGCTGTGGTGATTGTTTGAGGACTTGTTAAGCCAGTTATTAAGAACATATTTTCTTTTGAAAAGGCAAGAAAATCGCTCATTAAATCAGAAGCTCCGGCATATTCAATATTAAAGTTTTTAATACTTTCAGGTAAAACTATGGCAGATCCTTTAACAATTTTAATTAACTCTTGTATATTCAAAGTATCATCTCCTTATAAGAGATCTCCTGTATAATTATGGTTTATAAAAGCTTCAAAACTCCATGGACAAATTTCTTTTACTATTTCAGCCATTGCTCTTGCATATTCTTGTATTTCCCATTGAGCATGAGAATCAGCTCTCAGATTAAAAAAATGAAATAAAGCTCTTAAATTAGTTGTTAAATAGAACTCTGTATATTGACCAACTGGTAATACCATTCTCGCCATTTCTCTTGCAACACCTTTATTTAAAAGATTATTATATATATTATAAGATTCCATATAAGCATTTTCTATTAAATTTATACATTCTTGTGAAAGTTCAGAGTTTTCTATTTTTATACTACCCTGTTTATTTTCTTTATCAGGAGTTCTTATATGATCTGGTATATAAAATTCATCAGCTTGTTTTGAAGTATATCTCCTTGAAATTTCGTTTGGAGACATTCCAATCCTATGTCTAAACCATTGTCTAACAATAAATATAGGTGCTTTTACATGAAATGTAAAACTTATATGTTCAAATGGTGAAAAATGAGAATGTTTTAAAAGATAGTTAATTAATTTTTTATCTCTTTCATCTGTAGAAATTTCTTGACCATAAGAAACTCTTGCTGCTCTTACAGCAGATCTATCATTTCCCATTTGATCTATTAAAGTTACAAACCCTTTGTCAAGTATTTTGATTGTTTTTTTCTGATTCTCCTGCATCATTATTTTCTTCATCCTTTCTTTTGTTTTTTTTAAATTTATTTATATTCAATAATAATATTCCAAATATTATTACGAATAAACTTAATGGAATTATATATGAGAACAATCCTGTTATTTTTGTTTCCTTGTCTATTTCTTTGAGGAGTTTTATTATTTCAGGGTCATTATTTTTGTAATAAAGAGCTTTTTGTAAATATAATCTCGATATTAATTTATCTTTTGAAGTTTTATAATATTCCATTCCAATCTTTCCTAAAGAATTAGGATTTTTTTCATCATATTCTAAAGATTTTTTATAATTATTAATTTTTTGAGTTGAAGTACTAGATATATCTCCAAGAATTTCATAAGTAGAAGATAATATTGATTTTTTATTTGAATTATTTATCAACCATTCAAGAATATTTCTTGTTATGTTTTCTTTTTCCATTTCTTGAAAAGCTTTTGCAAAAAGAATCATTGTTTTTTCGTCTTTTTTGTTTAAAGTGGTATACACAGAATATAATTCTTCTATTTTATCATATCTTTGAGATTCATAACTTAAACGAACTATTAATTGGCTCAATTTTATATTATCTCTATTATTATTGTACATTTTTTCTAAATTTTCATAAGCTTTTGAAGGATTTGAATTTATTTTTGAATACCATTGTATAATACTTTTATAGTATACTGTAAATGGTGACTCTCCATTTAATTTTTCGATTTTTTCTATAGATTCCATTATTAGTTTTTCTTTTGTTGCATTATATTCTTCAGTTAAAGATTTATAAGCAAATTCTATGTAAAAAGCATTTATTATGACAGAATCTTTATATAGTTTTGATAGTTCATAAAGTTTTTTTTCAGGGATATTTATTTGATTTGGTAATGTTTCTGATAATATGTTTAAAACAGCAGATTCATCTGCAGAAAAATCATTATATATTCTTGCTCTTAATAAATTAGCAGTATTTTTGTATTCTTCATTTGAAGTTTCCAAAAATTTTAAATATAAACCTAATGTATTCAATTTATTGTTTTCTTGATTTATTAGAGAATCGGTATCGAATATTTGTAAATATTGTTCAAGATCTCCTCCAAATATTACTATATTGGATATAATTAATAAAACTATTATTAATTTTTTCAAAAGTTTATTCCTCGCTTTCATTGTAACCTTTCATAACTATTTTATCTTCATGAACTAAAAAAATAGTTTTTGTGAGTTCGGTGTTTGGAAAAAATTTTTTCTTATGTACTATTAATTCAGAACCAGGATATAGAATTTCTTTTACTATTATTTTTCCACCAAATTTTGAATTTTGAATGGCTTTTTTTATTCTATTTAATTTTAATTCATTTTCTCCGAGTGCAGCTTTTAATTGTTTTGCTGTTTCCAAGCTTTTTTTATATTGCATCATCTTGTTTTGATCTAATTTGTTTTCTTTTTTCAATTTCATCAAACCTTTTAATATCAAACTTAATTTTCTTAAATTTTCTATATCTATAGCTATTTGAGATTCTATGATAGTGAGTTCTTCATTTAAAGAAGGTGAAACACCAACTTCTAAAGTAGTTTTTACATTCATCTTACTTCCAATATATGAAGCTTCTATTAATTGACCTGCAGTTATTACACCACCAGATATTCTACCATTTTTATCTTGAACTATTACTTTATTTCCAGATTTTATATTTGAGTTAATTATAGACTGAGTTACATTTATTTTTTCTTCTACGTCTAAATTGGCATTTTCTATATAATTTACAAATATTTCTCTACATTTAATTATTCCTTTTCCAGCACCTTTTATTCCATTAGCTTTTATATTTCCGCCAGCAATTAAAGTAGCCCCTTCGACTATTCCAGTTATTTCTATGTCATCATCAGCTTCAATTACAAATCCTGGCATTACATTACCATTTACTATAACTGTTCCAGGAAATCTAACATTTCCAGTTGAATAATCTATATCTCCATCTATTCTATGTATTTGTGAAACATCAATATAATAACTTAAATCATTTTCTTTATTTAATATTAATTCGCCAGAGACAAAAGCTATTATTAAATTTTCATTTATTAAAGCATTTTTACCTAGAGTAACTTTAACAGCTTCTCCATCAAGACCTTCTATTTCATTTCCAAATATATCCATCCCGCTTTGACCTTTTGAAGGTGGAATTATTTTTGCAATTATTTCATCTTTTTCTATAGATATTATGTTAGATCTTTCTTTCATATTTATATAATCTTGTGAAATTTCAGTTTTTTTCTTTTTTACTACCATTTCTAAACTGCCATTTCCACCTTTTTTAGGACCTATTCCATAGGCAACAGGGTATTCACGATCATATTGAGGATCAGCAGTCATATCATTTATTATGTTTTCTTGAATTCCATATTTGACTTTATTTTCATTAAGAAATGCAAGAATTTCATTTTTTGAGACATGCTTTCCATCATCTGTCATAGTTATTGTAGCAAGCATATTATCCCCTGAGCTTTTAAAATTTAATTTAGCCATAACATCCCTCCGCAATAAAAAACTATATTAAAATTTTTTTCAAAATCATTAAATTACCATCATTACAATATACCCATTGAGGTTTTCCAAATACCTGTTCGATTATGTAGACGCCAAGTCCTCCATCTCTTATATTATCTAAATCTCTATGTTTTATATTTTCAGGTATTATTTTCTCACCATAATCTCTGATTTTTATGGTTAATACGTCATCATCATATTCTATTGATAAGTCTATTTTTTTATTTTCTTCGTATTTATAAGTGTGTTCTATAATATTTGCAATAGCTTCATTTAAAGCTAATTCTATCATAAATATTTCATCTTCATTTTTATATTTTATTATAGTGCAAAAATCTTTCATCATATTTCTTAAAAGTTTTATATAAATATTTTTACTTGGTATACTTATTTTTACGAAGTCCATTTATAATCCCCCGATCACCAAACGATAAATTTTCCTTTCCAATCTTTTAATTTTATTCTACCACTTTTTACTATATTAAATTCTTGAGCTATTTCTTTTTTTATTAGTATTATTCTTGGTTTAAAATTCTTTAAAATATTTATATTGTCCTTTATTACAGAATAAGGTATATCTTGAGGTATTTTTAAGATATCTTTTTTGAAGTTTTTAAAATACATATTTGTATTTTTCTCCCCAATATTTTCTACTAAATTCTTATATTTTTCTTCTTTTGAAATTTTTTCTAATTTTTTTGCTTCAAATATCGAATAAGAACATCCGCAATACGTTTGTCTGTATATATTCATATTTCTGCATAATTTTGCAGCTTCTTTTACTCCATCATTGGCTCTAAAATTAAAGTACATAAAATTTAATTCAAAATCTTTAGCTATTTTTTCTCCTATACTTTTTATCATATCATGATTTTTTCTTGGAGAAGCAAATAATGTCGTTGAAAAATTTTCAAAATTATTTTTTTTAGCTATTTCAGCACTTTTTTTGAGACGTAATCTTATACACTCATAACATCTATTATTGTTAAGATTTTTGTTTATAGCATTAAAAAATTCTTTTTGTTTATATTCAGCTTCTATATTTTCAAGATACCAAATTTTTTTTAATTTTATAACTTCATTTAATCTTTTTTTATATTCATCTATAGGATGTATATTGGGGTTGTAAAAATAAAGAGTTGGATTTATATTTTGTTCAATTAATCTTTTATAAGATATAGTTAAATCTGGAGCACAACAAACATGCAATAATAATTTCAAAATTCTATTAACCCCCTAAGATTGTTTATAGTATTTTTGGATAAGCCTATTTTTTTTAAATCATCTATATTATCAAAGTGTTTTATTTTTCTATAATTTATTATTTTATCTGAATTTTTTTCTCCTATACCTGGGAGAGACATCAACTCATTTTTATTTGCAATATTTAAATTTATTTTATTATTTTTTAGGGTTATTTTTTTATTAGATATATAAAAATATTTTTCAATATTTTTATACGTTTTTTCACCTATTCCATCGACTTTCATTAAATCTTCTTTTTTATTAAAACCTATATCATTTCTATAAGCTAAAATTTTATTGGCTTTTGATTTTCCTATGCCATTTATTGTTATTAATTCATCAAAAGTCACTGTTAATATATCATATTTTTTAACAGTGATGATATTTTTATTTTCTTTAGAATTATATATAAATCCGAGTAAAAAAAATATTAAAATTATAGAAGATATATATATTATTTTTTTCATCTTTGCCCTATAAATCTTATACCTTTATACCATCTACCTTCAATTGAAAATCCAGTTAATTCAGTAATTTGTTTATCATCCATATTATTTGAAAAATCTACAGCATCTGATTTATTTATAAAAAGTCCTGCAAGTATTCCCCAGTATTTTCCTCCACCTGTACTTTTTCCATTAAAAGCTAAAACTGGATATCCAGCTTTTCTCAATGTATTTGTCGGAAGATATGCATTTGATGCATTTAAGGTATAATAAATTTGAATTGTATATATAAATTGTTCATCTACATTTTCTTCTAATTCATAGTCTTCTCTATAAACATAAAATTTATCATTTGTTTTTGTTATGAAATATTCTATATTATTTTGATAGGCATTTATAACTTCATTTATAGCTTGTTGTTCATCTGTAAATAATTTTATAGCCCCTCGATTTACTTCTTCAAGAGATGATTTTGACAAAGAAATTAAATTATAATAATTAAGTTCTTTTATATCATATTTGAGTTCTGAAATATTTGGACGGATATCAATTAATTGAATATCTTTTATAGGAGAATTAGAAACATTTTTTTCTGGTATGTCTTCTGATTTTATTTTTATATCATTTATTTTTATATCAAATTTATTCATTTGATTTTTTAGATATATTGTATATGTAGTCATTAAAAAAGCTATAAATGGAAGTATAAATAATAGAGTTACCATTAAAGGTAATAAAACTCCTTTACTTTTTTTCAATTTTTCCACCTCAGATAATTTGTTTGAAATCTAATATATTATCTTTTATATCAGAATTAGATAATATAAATTCTTTATAACCATTCTCTGTAATAAAAATTTCTTTTAATGTAGAATTAGTGTTTTGAAAAGATATTTTTTTTAAATTATCTCTTTTTAATATATTCAATTTAAGTATATCATTTTTTATTTCTTCATATTTTTCTTTTGAAATTTCTTTTTTATTATAAGATATATATATTAAAAACAAAAATGATACGGCTAAAAACTCTAAGTAATCCATTTTTAAAAGATCAGATTCTTTAAAAATGAGTTTAGATATTTTTTCTCCTGGAAATGTATATTCATGATTATAAAAATCTATAATATATTTTATATTTCTTTCTAAAAAATTGTCATAATCAAGATTTTCAAAGCTTGATGAATATTTTATAGATAATTTAGAATGATTTTTATCATATAATAAGCCTATAATGTAAGGAATTAAAAATTGTTTTTTTAATTCCTGAGTATTAAAATAGTTTAAAAAATTTTGATCTATATATATATAATTAGGGTATCCTGTTACTTTTAAATAATTACGTGTAAAATTCATATTTGCATAAAAATTTCCACTTAAAGGCAAATTAACAAAACTTGATAATGTACTTGGAATTAATATGAGATTGTTTTTTTCAAAATTTAAAGTATTGAAAGCATATCCAACTATATCTAAGACATTTCCGCCACCAATTGCAATTATGTTATTATATTTTTTATTATTTATTAATTCACATAAGTACAGATATTTATCTAGAGATTTTGCTTCTTCTCCACCTTTTATATAAGTGTGATCATTTTTTATTTTTATTATATTTCTTAATTTAGTGTCTAATATTATAAATGAACCATATGTGTTATCGTGTTTTTTTATTATATTTTTTATTATATTTTTTGATATAACTATATTTATATCTTTTTCAATTCCTTTTGAAAAAACAAATGTTTTCAATAAAACCACCTTTAAATAATTAATCCATCAAAGAAACTTTTAATAGAAATTTCATTTACGTTAGAATTATAACCGTTTTCTTGAAGGATAAGTTTTGGTACTTCTAATTTTGAAATGAGATTTCCAATGTTTTTAAAGTCATTACTATTCAATTTAAAACAACTATTTTCATCATTTTCGTTCATATCAGTGCTAAGAGATATTATCAAAAAATCAGGATCAAAATTTTTAATTTCTAAAATAGCTTTTTCGAGAACTCTAATATAATCTTTAGCTTCATTATTTTTTGATAATGGAAAATTAATATTATAACCTCTACCTTCATTGCAGCCTAATTCCCATTCATAACCAGATATATATGGAAAATTGTCGCTTGGATTTGAATGTATTGAAATTGTTAATGTAGTATTATCTTCATAAAATATTTCTTGTGTTCCATTTGCATGAAAACTCCCTATATTCAATATTGCAATATAAGCATTAGTTTTAGATTGAATATATTTTGCAGCTATTGCGCCGTTATTCAAATAGCATTTTCCGCCACCATTATCCAAACCTGCGTGTATTCCAGAAGGTCTTGTTAAACAATATGCATCATTTGCAGTCTTTATAATATAATCAGCACCAGTCAATGCACATTTGGCTGATATCCAAGCCATTTCAAATGTATTATTAGTTATAGGTGTCTGTGTATCATAAATTTTATCATATCCAAAAACTTTTGGAAAATATTCTTCTTCAGTTTTTAATTTTTTTGATAGTGTTTTTAACCATAAAATATATTCTTGATCATGTGCCAAATATAAATAAGATCTTGGAAAATCCATAGGTTTTATAAAATCGAATCTGAGATCTTTTTTTAAAAGACCTACTATAGATTCGATTTTATTAGGATTATCAGGATTTACTTTAATTTTTGAGTTTTCAAAAATATTTTTAGGTTGAAAAAATACATGTCGAGGATCATAGATTACTTTCATATTTTATTCCTCCATGTTTTTTATTTTATTCACTCTTCTTTCATGTCTTCCACCTTCAAAATCTGTTTCTAAAAATGTATCAACTGTCCATTGAGCTAAATCTGGACCCATTATTCTACCGCCGAGTACTAATACATTGGCATTATTGTGTTGCCTTGCAAGTTTTGCCATATCTGGGTATAAACATAATGCTCCTCTTATTCCATTTACTTTATTCACAGCTATTGACATTCCTATGCCAGTACCACACATTAATATACCAAATTTTGCTTCACCTTTATTTACAACCTCACCCAATTTTTTAGCATAATCAGGATAATCAGTGCTTTCTTTTGAATATGTTCCCAAATCTATTACTTCATAATTTTTATTTTTTAAATATTCGCGTATATATTCTTTCATGTCGTATGCTGCATGGTCTGAAGCCAAAGCAATCTTCATTTTATCCCTCCTGCATAATATTTAATATTTTGGTAAGTCCAACCATATCTAATAATTTTAGTATTTTATTGTCCACATTTTTTATGGTTAAACTTCCTCCTTTTAATAAGGAATTTTTATGAATACCTATTAGCATTCCAATTCCAGAACTATCTATATATTTTACATTTGTAAAATCTAATATTATTTCTTTTAATTCAAATGAATTAATTCTATTTTTTACATCATCGACATTTGACATATCGATTTCTCCATTTAATTTTATTATTTTTTTATCATGTTCTTCCTGAAGTATTATTTCCATATTAACCTCTCCCAGCATACATTTTAATTTATAAAGTTCTTATTAAACCTACCATTTTTCCCTGTATTTTGAGATTTTTTGGATCTACTTTTATTATATCCATATTTTTATTTGCAGGAATTAAATGAATTAATTTTTGATTTACTTTTTTGAATTTTTTTAATGTTGCATAATTATCTTCTATGAGAGCAACTACTATATCACCATCAGAAGCATGATTTTGTTTTTGTATTATTACATAGTCTCCACTTTTTATATGCTCTTCTATCATAGATTCGCCTTCAACTACTAATGCAAAATGTTCTTCATTTTTTGAAAAGAAATTTACTGGTAATGGAATAGAATCAGAAATATTTTCTACAGCTTCTATAGCAGCACCAGCAGCTATTTTTCCTATTATCGGTACAACAGTTTCTCTTGTAAAAACTTCTCCAGATTTGGGTGTAAGTCTTATTCCCCTTGAGACACCTTTTCTTTCAATAAATCCTTTTTCTTCTAAGGTTATTAAATGTTTATGAGCAGCCCTCGGACTTTTAAATCCGAAGCTGTTCATTATGTCTCTCACACTTGGAGCATAACCATTTTTATCTATATAATCTTTTAAATATTCTAAGATTTGAGATTGTCTTTTTGTAAGTGCTTTCATAAGTATACTCCCCCCTTTTTATCAGTTTGAAGAGTCTTCTTCTTCTTCTTTTACAACTATACTACCAACAACTTCATCATTATCTGATAGTCTAACTGTAATTACTCCTTGAGTAACTCTTTTTAAAACTGTTATTTGAGAAACGCTAACTCTTATAGCTTTTCCAAGTTTTGTAAAACAAATAATATCTTCAGAATCATCAACAGCTATAGCAGAGACAATTTCACCAATTTTGCTTATATCTCTTACAGTTTTCAATCCTAAGCCGCCTCTTGTTTGTGTTCTATAATTTGAAAATTGAGTTCTTTTTCCATATCCGAATTTTGTCAATATGATTAATTTTTTATCTTCTGATATTTTTACCGCATTTATAACTTCATCATTCTTTTTTAATTTTATTGAATTTACTCCAGCTGCTCCTCTTCCCATAGTTCTAACTTGAGAATCTTCAAATCTTAGTGCCATACCTTTTTTTGTTATTATTAATACATCTTCTGAAGGTGTATTATACACTAATAGTGCATCTACAACACAATCTGATTCATTTAGATTTATAGCTCTAACTCCGGTAGTTCTTGCATTTGCAAAGTCTCTTAAAGATGTTTTTTTAACTTTTCCAAGTTTTGTAAATATCATAACATTTTTATCATAGTCACCATCGAGAGA
Source organism: Oceanotoga sp. (assembly GCF_030445905.1). Taxonomy (NCBI): domain Bacteria; kingdom Thermotogati; phylum Thermotogota; class Thermotogae; order Petrotogales; family Petrotogaceae; genus Oceanotoga; species Oceanotoga sp. The sequence continues at coordinate 30,834 of NZ_JASUSU010000016.1, forward strand.
AACTGCAATCATAGTTTTTATAGTTTCTCCATCAGTAAGGCCCAAATAATTAGCTATATGTTTACCTTTTGTTGTTTTTTGTGACATATCGATTTCATATGCAGGCATTTGATAAGCTTTTCCAGCCGAAGTTATAAACATTAGTTTTGAAAGCCTGTTTGTATAAAGAGTTTCTATTATATTATCACTTTCGGCTATTTTAAGTCCTTTAACACCTTTTCCGCCTCTACCTTGGACTTTATATTCATTTGCTGGTATTGCTTTTAAATAACCCCATTTAGTAAGTATTACTATTATATCTTCATCGACTATTAATTCTTCAGCTTTTTTTAAATCAGAGCTATATTTCATAATTTCAGTTCTTCTATCATCGCCAAATTTTGTTTTTATTTCATCGAGTTCTTCAGATACAATTTCTAATTTTTTGTTTTCATTATTTAATATATTATTACAATCATCAATTTTAACATTTAAATCTTTTAACTCATCTGTTAATTTTGTTGTTTCAAGTTTTGATAAACTTATAAGTTTCATTTCAGTTATAGCTTTAGATTGTTCTTCAGATACATTTATAGTTTCTTGAAGTTCTAATATAGGATCTTCGGCATTTCTTATTATATCTATTACAGTATCTATTCCTTGAATAGCTTTTATTATACCTTCAACTATGTGGGCTCTTTTTTTTGCTTTTATAAGATCAAATTCAGTTCTTCTTGTTATTACATTTATTCTATGTTCAATAAAAGCATTCATCAATTCTTTTAAGTTCATCAATGCTGGTTTTTCATTGTTTATTACATTCATCTGTACTGAAAAAGAAGATTGCATAGATGTATACTTTAAAAGATCATTTATTAATTTTTTGATATTGGCATTTCTTTTTAATTCAATTACTATTCTCATTCCTTGTTTATCAGATTCATCTCTAACATCTCTTATACCGGATTCTTTTTTTGCTTCTTTTTTTCTTATTGCATATTGTACTATTTGTTCTATTATATCTACTTTTGATACACCATAAGGAATTTCGGTAACTACTATAGCAGTTCCTTTTTTATTCTCAATAATTTCATATTTACTCCTTATAGTTACTTTTCCTCTTCCTTTTTTGTACATTTCATTTATTCTTTCGCCATCGACTATTATTCCGCCAGTGGGAAAATCAGGGCCTTTTATAAATTTATTTATTTCATCTATTGTACAATCAGGATTTTTTATTAAGTGTTTAAAACCTTCTACTAATTCATTTAAATTATGAGGTGGAATATTTGTAGCCATACCAACAGCTATACCAGATACTCCATTCATTAATAAGTTTGGAAGTCTTGTTGGTAATACTGAAGGTTGTTTTAATGAACCATCAAAATTATCTACAAAATCAACAGTATTTTTTTCAATATCCTTTAACATATATTCTCCAGCTTCAGGCATTCTTGCTTCTGTATATCTCATTGCAGCTGCTGGATCTCTATCAATAGAACCAAAATTACCCTGACCATCGACTAGAGGATATCTCATTGAAAATGGTTGTGCCATTCTAACTAGGGCTTCATATATAGAAGAATCACCATGTGGATGATACTTACCCATTACTTCACCAACTATACGTGCAGACTTTTTAAAAGAAGAATTATGTTTTAAACCAAGTTCGCTCATAGAATATAATATTCTTCTTTGAACTGGTTTTAAACCATCTCTTGCATCAGGTATAGCTCTGCTAACTATAACACTCATAGAATATAGTAAATAAGAAGTTTTTAATTCATCTACAAATCTTTTATCTTGTAATTTTTCATCATTATTATTTTTTATAAATTCATCTTTTTCTGACACAAAAAAGACCTCCTAATTTAAGATACTTTTAATCCTGGTTCTATATCTCTGTCAACTGTTAATATTGTAAGTTTTTCAGAGTTTTTAGCTGCAAGTAACATACCATTTGATTCAATGCCCATCAATTTTGCTGGTTTTAGATTTGCAACCACAATTATTTTTTTTCCTATTAATTCTTCTGGTGTATAATGTTGTTTTATACCTGCGACAATTTGTCTTTTTCCCAATTCCCCAAGATCTAACTGTAATTTTAAAAGTTTTTTTGATTTTTTTACATCTTCAGCTTCCAATATTTTCGCTACTCTTAAATCAACTTTACTAAAATCCTCAAAATCTATTAAAGAAATTACATTATCTTCCATTACTTCTTCCTCCTTATTTTTCATGATTATTACTTTATTCCATTTTTCTATATCTATTCTTTGATATATAGGTTCTCCAATTGAAACTTTTTCTATATCAGGCAAAATTCCTATTTTTGTATTTTTTGAATTCAGATGATCATTTTTAAGTCCTATTTTGAAGAGAATTTTTTCTGCAGTTTCTGGCATTATTGGAGAAATTAATATACTCACTATTCTAAAAGAATCTACAAGGTTATAAAGAACTAAACTTAGTCTTTCTTTTTTTTCAGGATCTTTTGCTAACTTCCAAGGTTCTGTTAAATCAATATATTTATTAGAAAATCTTATAATTTCCCAAACAGATTCTAAAGCTTGAGTAAAATTATAATTATCCATTAAATCATAGTATTTTTTACAGTTTTCATCAATTATAGAATGAAGTCTTTTATCTATATCTTCATAAGAATTAGTTTTTAAAATTTTACCTTCGAAATACTTATTTGTCATTGATAATGTCCTATGTACTAAATTTGAAAGATCATTTGCAAGATCTGCATTGTATCTTGTTATTAGATTATCTTCTGAAAAATCTCCATCTCTTCCAAACTGTATATCTCTTAGTAAATAATACCTTATAGCATCTTTCGAGTACTTATCCATTAGAAGTCTCGGTTCTATAGCATTACCTGCAGATTTTGAGATTTTTTCGCCATTTACAGTTAGCCATCCATGAGCAAATATTTGTTTTGGAAGAGGTAATTCAGCCGAAATTAGCATTGCTGGCCAAATTATGGAATGAAATCTATTTATTTCTTTTCCAATTAAATGAAGATCTGCAGGCCAATATTCTTTGAATTTATCATCATTATCAGTAGAATAACCTAAAGCCGATATATAGTTTATTAAAGCATCAACCCAAACATATATAACATGTTCAGGATCATCTCTTAAGGGAATTCCCCAATCAAATGTAGTTCTTGTTATTGAAAGATCTCTCAATCCTGATTTTAAGATTTGATACATTTCATTTCTTCTAAAATCAGGTTGAACGAAATTTGGGTTTTCTTCATAAAGTTTTAATAAAGCATCATTATATTTAGATAGTTTAAAAAAATAATTTTCTTCTTCAACCCATTTTAATTCTCTATGACAATCTGGACAATAATTTTTTCCATCTTTTTTTTTGATATCGTCTTCATTCCAAAATGTTTCGCATGGAATACAATACCATCCTTCATATTTTCCTTTATATATATCACCTTTGTTTTTTAATTTTTCAACAAAGTTTTTAACGGTTTCTTCATGTTTTTTGTCTGTAGTTCTTATAAAATCATCATTTGTTATTTCCATATCTTTCCATAAATTTTTGAATTTATTTGATAATTTATCAACCCATTCTTGTGGAGATATATTTTTTTCTTTTGCTGATTGCATTATTTTTTGACCATGCTCATCTGTACCAGTCAAAAAAAAGACATCAAAATTGTTCATTCTTTTATATCTTGCTATTATATCAGCAACTATTGTTGTATAAGCTGAACCAATATGAGGTTCTGAATTCACATAATAAATAGGTGTTGTAACGTAGAATTTCTTCATTTATTGTACCTCCATAATTTTTATTTTAATCTTTATAATTATATCATAATTTGGGGTATTCAAAAATACACTTTCTTTAATAATTTTAACAGTTTAATTGACATATAAATTAAAAAAAGATACAATTTGAAATAATATCTATTATGTGCATGTGATTTAAATATAAAAAAGCCATTTAATCAAAAAAATTTTTAAAATTAAAAAAATTGCCATAATTTTAAAATTTTCATCATGTATAATTATACTTAGAATAAAAACAAATAATGGAGGGATTATATGAGATTTTCAAAACTTTATGCACCAACATTAAAAGAAGTACCTTCAGATTCTGATATTAAAAGTATAGAATTATTAACAAGAGGAGGTTTTATAAGAAAAGCCGCTTCAGGTGTATATACATATTTACCATTGGGTTGGAAAGTAATAAGGAAAATTGAAGATATAGTTAGACAAGAAATGGAAAGAATAGAATCTCAAGAAATATTGATGCCTATAGTCCAACCAGCGGAACTTTGGCAACAATCTGGAAGATGGGAAGATTATGGACCAGAAATGATGAAACTTGAAGATAGACATAATAGAAGCTTTACTCTTGGACCTACTCATGAAGAAATGATAACTTATCTTATAAAAAATGAATTAAGATCGTATAAACAATTGCCTCTAAGTTTATATCAAATAAATAATAAATATAGAGATGAAATTAGACCAAGATTTGGATTGATAAGGTCTAGAGAGTTTATAATGAAAGATGCATACACTTTTCATGATACAGAAAAATCATTAGATGAAGCTTATGATGATTTTTATAAAGCTTATGAAAGAATTCTTGAAAAAATAGGTGTCAAGTATGTTGCTGTTGATGCTGATAATGGTGCTATAGGAGGCAGTGATTCTCATGAGTTTCAAATGCTTGCAGATACTGGTGAAAGCTCTATATTGTTCTGTGATGAATGTAATTATGCTGCGACAGATGAGAAGGCTGAATCAGGTGAAATTTATGAATTTAATGATGAAAAAGATAAAGAATTAGAATTAAAAGATACTCCAAATGTAAAAACAATAGAGGATGTAGCGAATTTTTTAGAAAAAGATATAAAAAGTATAATAAAATCAATATTATTTAAAGGTAGAGATGGATGGGTACTGGCTTTAATAAGAGGTGATTATGAGATAAATATATCTAAATTAAGAGGATATTTAAAAGATCAAACACTTCATATGGGAGAGCCACAAGAAATAAAAAAAGAATTTGATGTTGAAACAGGTTTCATAGGCCCTATAGGAATAAAAAATATAAAAATAATAGCTGATAATAGTATCAAAACTATAAAAAATGCTGTTGTGGGCGGAATGGAAAAAGACAAACATTATATAAATGCAGTTTTTGAAAGAGATTTTAAAGTTGAAGCATATGTTGATATTAGAATTGTAAAAAAGGGTGAAAAATGTCCTAAATGTGATAAATATTTAAAAGAAAAAAGAGGAATAGAGGTAGGTCAAATTTTTAAAATCGGTCAAAAATACTCAAAATCAATGGAAGCTTTTTATACAGACGAAAGTGGAAAACAGAAACCATTTTTTATGGGATGTTATGGCTGGGGTATTTCAAGAACTATGAGTGCAGTAGTTGAACAATTACATGATAAAAATGGTATACTATGGCCTAAAAACATAGCACCGTTTGAAGTTGCAGTAGTAATAGTTTCAATGAAAGATAAAGAACAAATAAATATGGCTGAAAAAATTTATACAAAATTAAAAAATAATGGAGTAGAAGTAATAATAGATGATAGAAATGTTTCTACTGGTTTTAAATTTAAAGATATAGATTTAATGGGAATACCTTTAAAGATTGTTGTTGGAAAATCATTAAAAGATGGAAAAATAGAAATAAAACTTAGGAATGAAGAAAAAGGGGAACTTTATTCCATAGATAATATGGAATCTATTTTAGAAAATATTGAGGAAAAATTGAATAATTACAATCCTGCTAAGATTTAATGCTTATAAGAAAAAAACTTGACAGAACTATAAGTTGATGTTATAATATTTGCGGATTACAAATAATAAATAATATGGACGGAGAGGTGGCCGAGCGGCCTAAGGCGCTTGCCTGCTAAGCAAGTGTAGGGTTTATTCCCTACCGAGGGTTCGAATCCCTCCCTCTCCGCCATTTTTTTTACGTTAAAAAGTACCCGTGGCTCAATTGGATAGAGCGTTGGACTGCGGATCCGAAGATTGCCGGTTCAAATCCGGCCGGGTACGCCAAAAAAACAGAACTATTTGTTCTGTTTTTTTTATATAGAAAAATGCATGATTTCAAATTTGAAATCATGCATTTAAAGAAGGTTAATACTTATATTTAAATGGAGTATAATTTTATCTTAAATAAATCAAATATAAAACAAATAATACAGCTAATATCCAAGAAAACCAATGTACTTCTTTTCTTTTTCCAGAGAATAATTTAACTACTGGGTATATTATCATACCAAAAGTTATACCAGTTGCTATAGAGCCTGTAAATGGCATCATAGATAAAGTTATAAATGCTGGTAATCCTTCTGTTGTATCATCCCAATCTATTTCAGTTAATCCTTTTAACATCAATGAACCTACAAAAATTAATGCAGGTGCAGTTGCTGCACCTGGAATAGAGGCTGCCAACGGAGAGAAGAAAAGCATCAATAACATCAATATTGATGTTACAACTGAAGCTAATCCAGTTCTTGCACCTTGAGCCATTCCAGCACCACTTTCTATAAAAGTTGTTACTGTAGATGTTCCAAATAATGAACCTACAACAGTACCAGTGGCATCTGCCATATATGCTTTTTTAGCTCTTGGAAGATTTCCATCTTTGTCTGTTAACCCAGCTGAATGTGATAAACCCATCAATGTTCCTGTAGTATCAAAGAAATCAACAAAGAAGAAAGTTAATACAACTATCCAAAAATTTGTGTTTAATAAACTATGCCAATCAAGTTTTAATTTTAAAAAAGTTGGAGAAATATCAGGTATTTTACCAACAACGCCCTTAAATTCAGTAACACCTGTCATCATTGCAAAAATTGTAGAAACTATTATCCCTATTAATACAGATCCTGGTACTTTTAAGGCATATAAAATTGCTATTACAAATAAACCTATTATAGTTGTTAATGCTTGAGCTGAAGTTATATTTCCTAAAGTGATCAAAGTATCTGGATCACTAACAACTATTCCAGAACTTTTTAAACCAAGAAAGGCTATAAAAAGACCTATACCGGCACCAGTTGCTATTTTTATTGTTTTTGGAATAGCATTTCCTATAAATGTTCTAACCCCTGTTAAGGTTATAATAACAAAAATCAATCCTTCAACAAAAACTGCACCTAAAGCTATTCTCCAATCAATACCCATTTTAAGAACAACAGTGTAAGTAAAATAAGCGTTTAATCCCATACCTGGAGCTAAAGCTATTGGATAATTTGCTATTAATCCCATCATTAAAGTTGCAGTTGCTCCACCTAATATTGTTGCAACCATTAAAGCACCAAAATATTGTTGATATAAATCTGGATTACTTGCGACTTCTGGAATTGCATTTATCAATATTGATGGATTTACAAAAATAATGTATGCCATAGTTAGAAAAGTAGCAATACCACCGTATATTTCTTTTCTAACAGTACTTCCTGCTTTTTTTATTCCGAAAAAGCTTTCCAACTGAATAACCTCCCTTAAAATAAAATGCTCCTTCCTATTATCAGGAAGGAGCATCATTTATATAAAAATATTTTATAAAAACAAAAATCCCTCCTATAGTCAGATAATTTACGGTTATCTGGTAGAAACTTCCGAACCATATCTTCGGAAATATACAGGAAGACGAAAAAGTATTAACTTTTATATCACAATGATTATTTTAACAGAATTTTCAGATTAAGTCTTTAAAAAAATGTAACGGTAAAATAAAAATAATAAAATTTACTTTTTTGAATTTATTGTATAATAATTTATAAAGTATTTAATTAAATTTTAAAATATTTTATTTGAAAAAGAGTTATAATAGTAAGGTATAAATTTGTATAAAAGAGATGGGAGGCATATATGTCAAAATATATAAATATAAAAGGTGCAAGAGAACATAACTTAAAAGATGTTGATGTTAAAATACCAAAAAATAAACTGGTTGTTATAAGTGGCCTTTCTGGTTCTGGAAAATCTACACTTGCTTTAGATACTATATATGCTGAAGGGCAAAGAAGATATCTTGAATCAGTTTCTTCATATGCAAGGCAATTTTTAGGAGATTTAAAAAAACCAGATGTTGAAATGATAGAAGGTCTTTCTCCAGCTATAGCAATTGAACAAAAATCTGTCAGTAATAATCCAAGATCCACTGTTGGAACTATAACAGAAATATATGATTATATAAGAGTTTTATATGCAAGAATAGGAAAAGCTTATTGTCCAGATTGTGGTATAGAATTAAAAAGTTCAACAGTGGATGAAATAGTTGATAATATCTATAAAAACTTTGAACCAGAGTCAAGATTATATATATTTTCACCTATTGCTAAAGAAAAAAAAGGAGAATTTAAAAAAGAAATTAATAGTATGAAAGTGTCTGGATTTAGAAAAGCTGAAATAGATGGAGAAATTCTAGATTTAGAAGATATTGTATCATTACCTAAAAATGTGAGACATAATATAAATTTACTCATAGATAGAATAAAACTTAGAGATGAAAATTTTGAAAGAGTTTATGAAGCTGTTGAAATGGCATTAAGAGAATCTAACGGATTTGTTCAAATAAGAGAAATGGATAAAAAAGAAAAAACATTAAAAATTAAAAACTTTTCTGAAATGCTTGCCTGTCCAGAATGTGGTTATTCATTTCCAGAAGTAAATCCTAAATTATTTTCATTTAATAGTCCATATGGCGCTTGTGAAGACTGTCATGGGCTTGGATTTAAACTTGAAGTACAGCCAGAATATATTTTTGACTATGAAAAATCTTTAGATGAAGGTGCTACTCTTAATATGGGAAAAGATACCTATATGGTAAAAATAATGAAAGGAGTAGTAAAAGCTTTAGGCGAAGATCCAAATAAAAAATTAAAAGATTTACCAAAAAAAATAACAGATAGCCTTTTATATGGAACTGAAAAAAAAGTAGAAGTTATACTTGAAAGAGAAGATTCTAGCTATAATTTTAATAGAAAATTTGAAGGTATGGTAAATTGGTATGCTAGGAGATATTTAGAAACTGATTCAAAAGATATAAGAGAATGGATTGAAAGAAATTTTATGGTTCAAAATACATGTAATACATGTAATGGACATAGATTGAGAAAAGAAGCTTTAAATGTCAAAATAAATGATTTAAATATTTCTGAACTTACTACCTTATCCATTGAAAAAGTTGATGAATTTTTTAAGGATTTAAAAGTTTCAAAATTTGAGTATCAAATAGTTGAAGAACTTTTGAGAGAAATAAAAAAAAGATTGGGTTTTTTAATTGATGTTGGATTGGGCTATATAGGTCTTTCAAGAACATCAAATACTCTTTCTGGTGGAGAGTCACAACGTGTTAGATTAGCCACACAAATAGGTTCTGGATTAACAGGAGTTACTTATGTTCTTGATGAGCCAACTATAGGTCTTCATTCAAGAGATAATGATAGACTTATAGATACTTTAAAGAAACTTCAAAAACTTGATAATACTGTGATCATTGTTGAACATGATGAAGAGGTTATAAGAGCTTCTGATTACATTATAGATCTTGGACCAGGTGCAGGAATAAATGGTGGTAATATAATGTATCAAGGCACTACAAAAAATTTACTTAATAAACCAGAAAAATCTCTTACAGGTTTATATTTAACAGGTAAAAAAAGAATAGAATTTATAGATAAAAAAAGAGAAAAAAATAATAAATTTTTGGAATTGAAAGGTGCGACTCATAACAATTTAAAAAATATAGACTTGAAAATACCTTTGGGGAAAATGGTAGTTGTAACTGGTGTATCTGGATCGGGAAAGTCTTCATTAATAATGGATACTCTTTATCCAGCATTACAAAAAGAAATCTATAATTCGAGAGTTATACCAGGTAATTTTAAAGAATTAAAGGGCTTAAAAAATATAGATAAAGTTATTTCTATAGATCAGAGCCCGATAGGTAGAACACCAAGATCTAATCCAGCTACTTATACAGGTGTTTTTGATTTGATAAGAGATATATTTTCAGCTACACCAGAGTCCAAAATAAGAGGATATAATAAAGGGAGATTTTCATTTAATGTTAAAGGTGGAAGATGTGAGGCGTGTAGAGGACATGGGGTTTTAAAGATTGAAATGCAATTTTTGCCAGATGTATATGTTACATGTGATGTTTGTAAAGGAAAAAGATATAATAAAGAAACTCTTAAGGTAAAATATAGAGATAAAAATATTTCAGATATTTTAGATATGAGTGTGGAAGAAGGAGCTGAATTTTTTAAAAATATAAATGCTATAGGGAGTATACTTGAACTTTTAAAAGATGTAGGGCTTGGTTATATAAAACTTGGACAACCAGCTACTACCTTATCCGGCGGAGAAGCTCAAAGAATAAAATTGACTTCTGAATTAAGAAAAAGATCTACAGGAAAAACAGTTTATATACTCGATGAGCCAACAACTGGACTTCATTTTGAAGATGTGAGAAAACTTATAGGTGTTTTGAATCTATTAGTTGAAAAAGGAAATACAGTTATAATAATAGAACACAATATGGATGTTATAAAAAATGCCGATCATATAATAGATATAGGACCAGAAGGTGGAATAGAAGGTGGTTATATTGTTGGAGAAGGAACACCTTTAGAGATATCAAAATTAAATACATATACTGCCAAATACTTAAAAAAATATATTTAATTATCTAATATCCAATCTATGGGTTCTGCACCAAAGATATTTTTTAAAGCATTTATTGGTCCAATACTTTGAAAATCATTCATCAATTTTTGTAATAAATTTAATACTATATTTAATTCAATATCATTTATTCTTTTATTAAAATAAGAGTCTAATAACTCATCCATATCTAGAATTCTGTATTTGAATTCTTTTGTTATAAGAATATCGAGTTCCAAATCATAAAAAAATATATTATCTTTAGAAGATTTATATTTTCCAAAATCTATATATATCAGGTAATTTGCCATATCTCCAGATATATCTTTAAAATAAGAAAGCATTAGATTTGTTTGTGGATTTAAAATACGTTTTACATAATCTACAGAATTATGTGTAGACAATTTTTCCCAATTTCTCTTAAATCCAAGTATATGTTGATTAAATTCTCTAAACTCAGTAAAATCAAATTTATTTTCATTTATATGAGTTTTTATATTTTCAGCTTTGTTTTTTATATCAAAATTGTATGATTTCATTGAGCACCTCCAAAAATAAATGGTGACTTTAAGTCACCATTTATTATATCATAATTTTATATTTTATGAATCAAAAGACCAGATCTTAGTTTTGGTTCAAACCACGTAGACTTTGGTGGCATTATTTTATTTTCATCTGCAACATTTATCAATTGTTCAAGAGGTGTTGGGAACATAGAAAAAGCGATAGACCATCCTTCATTATCAACCCAATTTTCAAGTGTTTTAATACCCTTTATTCCACCTATAAAATGAATATTCTTATCTTTTCTTGGATCTTTTATATTCAATAGAGGATTTAAAAGATATTCTTGTAATATATAAACATCTAATTCTTTAACTGGATCTGAAAGATCTATTATATCTTCTTTTGCTTCTAATTTATACCAAGTTCCTTCAAAATACATTCCATATTCATGAAGTTTCTTAGGTGAGAATTCCTCAGTTTCAAGTTTTGATACTACAAATTTATCTTTTAAATTATTAATAAAATCATCAAATTCCATATTATTGAGACTTTTGACTATTCTATTATAATCTAAAACTCTCAATTCATCATGAGGAAAAATGGCAGCAAGAAAATAATTATATTCTTCTTTTCCATCATGATTAGGATTATTCTTCATCCTCAATTGTCTTGTTCTTGAAGATGCAGCAGCTCTATGATGACCATCAGCTATATATAAAGCATCAAGTTTTTCAAAACTCTCTTTTATCTTTATAACTTGTTCATCATTATCAATGATCCATAGTTCATGTTTAACCGCATTTTCATCTACAAAATCTGCAATTTTTTTGCCGATTTCAGCTGATTCGTTTAAAAGCATTTTAATATCATCATCTGATTTAAAAGTTAAAAAGACAGGTCCAGTTTGAGCATTTAGAGTTGTAATATGTCTTGTTCTATCATCTTCTTTTTCTTCTCTTGTTAATTCATGTTTTTTTATTAAGCCTTCATCATATTCATCTACAGAAACTGTAGCAAATATTCCAGTTTGAGATTTACCCCTCCAAGTTTCTCTGTATATGTAATATGATGGTTTCTCATCTTGAATCAGTACACCATTTGATTCAAAATTTTTCAAATTTTCTGATGCTTTTTTGTAAACTTCATCAGAATGAGGATCGACATAATCCTTAAAATCGACTTCAGCTCTTGTAACCCTCAAAAAATTTTCGGGTTTTTTTGAGACTATTTCTTTTACCTCAGATTCTTCCAAAACATCATATGGTGGACATGAAAAGTCTTCAATAATATCTTTTTTTGGCCGTAATGCCTTAAAGGGTCTAACTATAGACACTACTATCCCTCCTCTTTAAGTAGATTGAAATATTTTTTTTGGATTTCAAACATTTCTTCTGCTTCAGATTCATCATAAATATGATCATAACCCAGAATATGTAAAACTCCATGTATTAAAATATAATATAATTCATTATTAAAAGAATTATTGAATTCTTTTGACTGTTCATATATCTTTTCTGACGATATAACTATATCACCTATTACGGGTTCATTCAAACCGTATTCAAAAGAAAGAACGTCGGTTGGTCCTGATTTTTTTCGAAAATTTTCATTATACTCTGTTATACGTTTATTATTTGTTATTAATATGTTTATTTCAAAGTTATCATCTTTATACTCTGAAATGATAACTTTTTTTACTATTTCAATCATTTTTGCCTCATTTATTTCAAATTCATTCTGTTCATTATTTATATTTACTATCATAGTATTTCACCTTCTAAGATTTTTTTGATCTATTTTAGGGTATTTAATTCTTTTATGATTCATTTCCATTATAGTTCTTATTATTCGGCCTTTTATCATTTGAAGTTCTTTTAAAGTTAAACCACAATCATCTAATTGTCCCTCAAAAAATAAAGATTGAATTAAATCATCGAGTTTTTCTGTTAAATCATTTACATTCAAATCTGGCATGGATCTTGTCATAGCTTCTGTTACATCACATATCATAAGTATAGCGGATTCTTTAAACTGAGGTATAGGACCAGGATATTTAAACATTTCTTTATCATATATACCAGTCTCATCATAATATTTCTTATAAAAATACTGTTTTATTCTTGTTCCTTGATGTTGAACTATCATATCTTCTATTAAAATAGGTAATCTATATTTTTTTGCCAATTCTTGACCATAAGTTACATGATTATTTAATATAAGAGAACTTAATTTAGCACTTATTTTATTATGTGGGTTTTGATTCTTCTGATTTTCTGTAAAAAAACTTGGTTTCCAAGTTTTCCCTATATCATGAAAATAAGAACCAACACGAGCTAATATAGTATTGCCACCTATATGTTCAACAGCACTTTCGGCAATATTAGAAATTATCATGGAATGATAATAAGTACCAGGAGCTTTTAAAGTTAATTTTTTTAATAAAGGATTGTTTAAATTCCCCAACTCTAACAAACCTATATCAGAATAAACTCTTGTGATATATTCAAAAAAAGGTAATATTCCCATAGTAATTAGAGTATTAAAAAAATATACTACAAAAAGTCCTGCATAATCATATGTTGTATCTGATAAATCTAATATGTAAAAACAAAGCATTTGTACTAATGAACCAATTATAAATGGTAAGAAAATTTCTATTCTTCGCATTATTTTCTTTGAAATTATCGCAATAATAGCCGATGGTATAAATAAAGCGATTGTAAACTTTACATCAAATCCATATATCAAACCAAAATATACTGAAAATATGAATGAGGAAAGTATTCCAGATTCATAGTCGATTAATAATGTTATTATTAATGTGGAAAGTATACTATTTACAAAATATATATTTAAATATTTGAATATAAATAAATTATATAATATATTAAAAGTCAAGGGTATTAAAAAAGAAGACCAATAATTTATTGGATGTAATTTAAACATTCTTTTAAAAGATAATACAAGCTCTACTAAAAGTATCCAAATACTTAATATAATAATATTTATTTGAAATTGATAATTCAAAGTTATTCTTTTCCATATAATATATTCTGCAAATAAAGATATAATTATAAAAACTAATGAACGAAATACAATATGTTCAATTTTGGAATTAATAATTTTTTTAGAATTATAAATCATAAAATTCACTCCAAATTATTCTCATATTTTTCATATGCAGATATTATTTTTTTTACCAAAGGATTTCTAACAACATCACTATTATTTAAATAACTGAATTTAATTCCTTTGATATTTTTTAAAAATTTAGTTACAGTTAGGAGACCACTATCTTTTTTCTTTTCAAGATCTATTTGAGTTATATCTCCAGTTACTACTACTTTTGAATCAAATCCTATTCTCGTTAAAAACATTTTCATTTGCTGATAAGTAGTATTTTGTGCTTCATCAAGAATTATAAAAGCATTGTTTAAAGTTCTTCCCCTCATATAAGCCAAAGGAACGACTTCTATTACACCCTTTTCTCTATAAAAGTCTAATTTTTCTAATCCCAAAAAATCTGTTAAAGAATCATATAAAGGTCTTAGATAAGGATCTACTTTATCTTGTAAATCTCCGGGTAAAAAACCAAGTTTTTCTCCTGCTTCAACTGCAGGTCTGGTTAATATTATTTTTTGAACCTTACCAGATTTCAAAAAATCTACAGCCATAGCAACAGCTAAATAAGTTTTTCCAGTTCCAGCTGGTCCAATTGAAAATACAATTTCATTTTCTTGCAAATCTTTTATATATTTTGATTGACCTTCTGTTTTTGCAACTATTTTTACCCCTTTTATAGTTGTATTTATTATATCTTTCATAGAATTCAATGCTCCTTTTTTTATAGTTAAATCATTTGAATTATATCTTGAAATTATATACAAAAATTGAGACCAATCTGGAAGATGATTCTCGTTTAATATTTCTATTAACTCTGAAATTATATTATAAGTACTATCAAGATCTGATTCATGATCACTTTCTATTAAAAGGATTCTATTTTCATAATTGAAATTGATATTGAAGATCTTTTTTAAATGTTTAAGTCTATTGTTATAAGCACCAAAAACTTCAACAGCTTCAAGATTTTCAGGTATCATTATTTGTTTTATCAGTATAATCAACTCCTTAGAATATAATGATTCTAATATATTCTAACATACTCATAAAAAAAATGTACTAATTATGTTTTTGAATCTTTATTTTTATGTTAATTAAAAAGAAAGTATATATGATATTATATACTATAATGAGATTGGAGGGGAGATTATGTGGTATCCCGGTCATATAAATAAAGCAAAAAATGCAATAAAGAAAAATTTAAAAATAGTTAATTCTATAATCGAAATAGTTGATGCAAGAGCACCTTATTCAAGTAGAGCGTATGAATTTGAAAAGTTATTTCAAGGTAAAGATAAAATAATAATATTAAATAAAGCTGATATATGCGATCTTGAAAAAACGAAGAAATGGGAAGAATTATATAAAAAAAGAGGATATAAAGTAATAAAGACCAGTTTAAAAGATGTAAATGCAAGAAATTTTTTGATAAAAAACGTAGCTCCTTTAATTCCAGTAAAATTTAATGAAAAAACTGCGATAATAGTTGGGGCTCCAAATGTTGGAAAATCAACTTTTATTAACTCAATAAAAGGTAAAAAGTCTACAAATACTGGTAATATGCCTGGAATAACAAGAGGAGTACAATGGGTTAGTGCAGGAAATAATATAAGAATTCTTGATACTCCAGGAATATTATTTCCTGAACTGTATAATAAATCTATAACAAGTAAATTAATATTGATAGGTTCATTAAAAGCTGAAGATGATGAAGCCGATGAAGCAGTTTTTTATGCATATGAATATCTCAAAAATAATTATCCAAAAGTAATAAAGAAAATTGTTGATAATGATTTACATAAAGGAGCATACGAATTTATTTTAGAATTTGCAAAAAAAAGAAATTTTATAAAAAAAGGTGGTATTGGTGATTATGAAAGAGGTAAAATGACCTTTTTAAAAGAACTTATAGATGGCAAATATGGTAAAATTACTTATGATGACATTGAGGAATTTGAAGAGATTAAAATTTAAATATCTTTTCATATTATTGATGATAATTAATTCAAAGGTATTTTCATATGAAGTATTTAGTACAGAAGAATTCTTTGATTTTTTTTTGAAAAGCAAAGTAAGTTCTTCTGTTAATATAGATATAGTTACAATGAGTTTAGATGAAGAAATTCTAAATTTTTTTGATCAGAAATCTCAAAATATAAATATTTACTGTCACTATTTTGATAAAACTTATATAAAAAAATTTGAAAATATAAAATTTCATAAAATAAAAACTCAAGGTGGATACCTTCATCAAAAATATATGATATTAGATAATAGCAGTATCATATTAGGGACTGGAAATCTCACGAAAAGTGGAATTTATCAAGATATAAACCATTATATATATACAGATAATGAAAAAATAGTTGAAATATTTAAAAAAGAAATTCAAAATATAAACTTAGATTTTAAAACATATAAAAAAGTGTTAAATTTAGAAAATGAAGAAATTATATTTTTAAATTTTCCATCTGAAGAAAATTTTAATTATATAAGAAAATTGATAAATAATGCCCAAAAAAGTATAAAAATTTTTACATTTTCTTTCACTGATCCGCTATTAACCTATGATATCCAATTAAAAAGTTCTGAAAATATTGAAATAAAAATATTATCAGATGATTGGAATAAAGAAAATGACTCTCCACTCAAATATATGAGTGGAGTAAAAATAAAATATTTAAAAAATTTACATTCTAAAATAATTATAATTGATGATAATTATTTGATATTTGGAAGTTTTAATCATACTTATAGAGCAAGAAAAAAGAATTATGAATATGTTTTAATATTTGATTCAGAATATCTTATAAAATATTTTGATGAACAATTTGAATATTATTATAATCGAGGTGTTGAACTTTGAAATTAAGAATTGCTATGGCTCAATTGAACCAAACCGTTGGAGATTTAGAAAAAAATACAGAAAAAATACTAAAAAGTATAAAAGAAGCTTATGAAAAGAAAACAGATATAATAGTTTTTCCAGAGCTTGCTATAACAGGATATCCACCAGAAGATTTAATATTAAAAACTCAATTTTTAAGGGATATAAAAATAAAACTTAAAGAGATAATAGAATACTCTAAAGAAAAAAATATTTTAATATTAGTTGGTGGTGTTGACTGGGATATAGAATCGTATAATTCAGCTTTTATAATATATAATGGTAAGCTGGAATATACGTATAAAAAAATGTTTTTGCCAAATTACTCTGTATTTGATGAAAAAAGGTATTTTTCTCCAGGATATGAACCACTTATGATAGATTTTGAGAATATAAAAATAGGGATAAATATTTGTGAAGATCTTTGGGTACCAAATGGACCTTCACTTGCTTTAGCTCAAAATGGTGCAAATATAATTATAAATCTATCGGCGTCTCCTTTTTATAAAAATAAAAATAAATCTAAAGTTGAAATGTTAAAAACGAGAGCATCGGAATTGTCTACATGGATAATATATACAAATTTAGTAGGTGGACAAGATGAAGTTGTTTTTGATGGTGGAAGTATAATATTAAATCCTTATGGTGAGATAAAAAGTAAAGGTCCATTATTTGAAGAAACAATTTTATATTATGATATAGATCCTTATGAAACTACGAGAGCTAATTTAAGAGAAGGAAAAAGAAAACATCATAATAGCAGTATAGCTGATAGTGTAAAAACGATAAAAATAAAACATGAAATAAAAGAAAATGAAAAAATAAAAAATGTCGAATATATTTGGGAGAATGAAATACATCAAATATATAAAGCAATAAAACTTGGTATAAAAGACTATGTTCAAAAAAATGGATTTAAAGATGTTGTATTTGGATTAAGTGGAGGTATGGATTCTGCAATTGTTGCAGCTATTGCTTGCGATGCATTAGGCTCTGAAAATGTTATAGGTATAATGATGCCTTCTGAATTTTCGTCTATAGGATCTATTGAAGATTCTGAAAAATTAGCTAATAATTTAAATATGAAAATATATAATGTTAATATAAAAAATACATATAATAAAATGGTTGAAGAAATAGAAGGAATCATTGGTAAAGATTTTGATGTAACTCAAGAAAATCTTCAAGCTAGAATAAGGGGCAATATAGTTATGGCTTATTCTAATAAATTTGGTAATCTTGCTCTTGCAACAAGTAATAAATCGGAATCTGCTGTTGGGTATTCTACTTTATATGGCGATATGGTCGGAGGTTTTTCTCCAATAAAAGATATATATAAAACTGAAATATATAAATTAGCAAAATTTTATAATGAGTTACATAATAAAGAAATAATACCCAATGAAATATTTATAAAAGCACCTTCAGCTGAACTAAGACCAGATCAAAAAGATGAAGATTCTTTATTACCTTATGAACTTCTTGATGAAATATTATTTAAATATATAGACAGGGAAATGTCTGTTGATGAATTGATAGAGCTTGGATATAAATTAGAAGATATAAAAAAAATAACAAGACTTGTTGATTTGTCTGAATATAAAAGAAGACAAGCTGCCATAGGAATAAAATTATCGGAAAGAGCTTTTGGACGTGATAGAAGAATGCCTATTACAAATGGTTATAGAGCTTGGAAAAGAATAGAGGGAGAATAAAAATGGCTAAATTAACTAAAACAGAGAGACATAATGCATTTAAAAATTTTTCAATAATATTAGGTCTTATGGCTGTTATATATCTCATCGCTTTTTTTCTTTGGGGAATATATGAAGAGGGTCTTAAATTTAAATTTTATTATCCATATATAAAGATAAAAGATGATTCTTTTAAAAGTATAAAAAATTTTCCATATAAATCAAAGAATACTTCAATAAAAATAGATGAAACAGAGTTTTCTAATATTTATGATATAAATACTAAGTTTGGGAATTCAGAAATAAGAAGTTTTGATAATAGATTCTTCTTTTTTGAAAATGAAAAATTATCAATAATAGCTTACCCTTCATATGAGTTTAGAGGGTTAGAATATCAAATATTTAAAGATGATGGTAAACAAATAAAACTAATAGTAGTTCCAAATGAAAGTACTATAGATAATATATTTGATTTTTTAAATAATATAGAAGATGTTAAGAGAATAGAAAATATAGATAAATATGATTTTATAAAAACAGATGAAGAAAAGATGATAATCAATTCATATAAAAGAACTTTTATATTACCATCTAAAGATATAAAAACTATGGTTGAAAGTGATGAATTTATATACTTATTATCTAATGATTTAAAAGATTTAAACAAGATATATATAATAAACAAAGAAAATCATATAATAAATGAATTAATAATTTCAGAATACAAATAAAGCTGCTTATGCAGCTTTATTTAATAGTTAAAAGGTATTTTAATTTTCATTTCATTTCTTTTGGGATTTTTTTCAAATTGTATTTGTATTTTGCTTATATCATATTGGCGTATCCCACGATAAAATACAGCAATTTTTTCTCCTAATTCGGGTTCTTCATCGAGTAATTGGTTGAAATTTGATGAATCATCGATAGAAAAATTTTTTTTCTTACTTTTGAACAGGTTTTTAAATTTTATCATATAAATCCCTCCAATATACGATTGTATACTACAATAATTATATACCTGTATAATTAAAAAAACATTAATTTATAATTGCTTTAGTATTAATAAAAAATGTAACTTTTTTATTTCTTTTTTACTTTAAATTAAAATATTAAAAAATATTAATATGACTAAAGATATTATACTATATAAAATAAATTAAAGCTAATTTGAAATTTTGATTTTATTGAATTTTAGGAATAAATATATTTAATAGGCATAAGTTATAATAAAAAGAGTTAATTACCTTTAAAGTTGTTTGAAATATTATCTTTAAAAAGGTAAAATATAATATGAAAAAAATTTCATATTTATAATAAAATGAGGAGGTATATAATGTTGTTTTCTGAAAAAATATTATCTGTAGAACCTTCAATAACATTAGAGTTAAATGCAAAGGCTATAGAACTTTCAAAAAAGGGATATGATATAGTTAAATTGACTGCAGGTGAACCAGATTTCAGTACTCCTACTGAAATAATAGAAGCTGCTTATGAAGCTATGAAAAATGGTAAAACTAAATACACTGATTCAAAAGGAATAATAGAACTTAGAGAAAAAATTGTAGAGTATGTTGAAAAAAGAACTAATTTAAAATATGGTACAGATGAAGTGGTTGTTACTAATGGTGGAAAACAATCTTTATACAATATTTTACTGGCTATGATAAATCCAGGGGATGAAATAATGGTTTTAGATCCTTCTTGGGTTAGCTATGAAGCTCAAATAAAGATGGTTGGAGGAGTTCCTGTCCATGTGCCTCTTGATGAAGAGGAAGGGTTTCTACCTACAGAAAGTAAATTAAATAGATATTATTCTCCAAAAACTAAAGCTATTTTAATAAATTCACCTAATAATCCTACAGGAGTTGTTTATCCAAAAGAAACTCTTGAAATTATAGCTAATTTTGCAAAAGATAAAGAAATATTTGTTATAAGTGATGAAGTTTATGAACTTTTAATATATGAAGGAAATCATATATCAATAGCTACTATTGAAGATATGAAAGAAAGAACTATAATAGTAAATGCTTTTTCTAAAACATGGGCTATGACGGGTTGGAGAATTGGATATTGTTTAGGACCTAAAAAATTGATGAAACAAATAGCAAAAATTCAATCTCATAGCACATCAAATGTTAATACTCCAACACAATATGCAGCTATAAAAGCTTTTGATGTTGATGTTTATTATATGTTTAAAAAATTTAAAGATAGAAGAGATTATGTTGCATCCAGATTAGAAAAAATGAATTTAAAATTTTTAAAACCTAAAGGAGCATTTTATTATTTTATAAATATATCTGAATTTGGAATAGAAGATTCAGAATTTTCTAAAAAATTATTAGATGAAGCAATGCTTGCGGTAGTTCCAGGTTCTGGATTTTATAAAAAAGGATATATAAGGATATCTTTTGCTACATCTGATGAAAATTTAGAAAAAGCTTTAGATAGACTTGAAAAATTTGTTAAAAATTTGAGAGAGAAAAAATGAAAACTTTAGATTTACTTGTTGCAGAAATTGGCAGTACAACTACAGTTGTTACTGCCTTTGATAAAATAGAATCAGATGAACCGGAAATATTGGGCCAAGCGGAACATTATACTACTGTTCTACAAGGAGATGTAACTTTAGGTATAAAAAAAGCAATATCTATACTTGAAAAAAAGATAAAAAATAAAATAAGATGGAAAAAGTTTTTGGCGAGTTCTTCTGCTGCTGGTGGACTTAAGATAACAGTTCATGGACTTGTTTATGATATGACTGTTAAAGCTGCAAAAGAAGCTGCTTTAGGAGCAGGAGGAGTTATAAAATATATAACTGCTGGTAAGATAAGAAATATGAATTTAAAAAAAATAATGGAAATATCACCAAAATTAATAGTTTTAGCTGGTGGTGTTGATTATGGAGAAGAAAATACAGTACTTTATAATGCTGCATTACTTGCAGACTCAGAAATAAATGTCCCAATTGTGTATGCTGGAAATTGTTCCGTATCAGAAGAAATTAAAGGAATTTTAGAAAAAAAAGGAAAAGAAGTAATATTAACTGAAAATGTTTATCCTAAAGTCGATCAATTAAATGTAAAACCTGCAAGGAAAATTATTCAAGAATCATTTTCAAAAAATATAATATATGCACCAGGAATGGAAAAAGTTTATGATATAGTTGATGATGAAATCATTCCAACTCCTGGATCTGTAATGCTTACAACTGAATTATTATCAGATATTTATAAAGATGTACTTGTTGTTGATATTGGTGGAGCTACTACAGATATTGACTCTGTTACAGAAGGAGATCCTTTAATACAAAAAATTATGTTATCTCCAGAACCTATTTCAAAAAGAACAGTTGAAGGTGATTTAGGCTTATATGTTAATGCTCATAATGTTATAGATTTGATAGGTGAAAATGAATTAAGAAAAGAATTTGAAGATTATGATGATTTAATAAAAAATTTGAGTCCATACCCTCAGAATGATAGACAAGAAATGTTTGTCTCTACTTTGGCAAAATACTGTTTTGTTGAGAGTATAAAAAGACATGCCGGAAACAAAAAATATCTTTATGGTCCAAATGGAAGACAAGAAATAGCAGTTGGAAAAGATTTAACTTCCATAAAATATATTTTTGGAACCGGTGGAATTTTGAGTAGGTCAAAATATAAATATGAAATAATGAAAAAAATATTAGAAGAAGATAGAAGAAATTCTTTAATTCCTGGACAAAAAATATTTTTTGGTTATGATAAAAATTATATATTTGCAGCTATTGGTGTTTTATCCACTGTTAACAAAGGGGCAGCTATTAATTTGTTGAAAAAAAATATAGAAATAATAAAAAACAGATGATAAAAAATCATCTGTTTTTTTATGGTGGGCAGAGACAGAATCGAACTGTCGACACACGGATTTTCAGTCCGTTGCTCTACCGACTGAGCTATCTGCCCACT
>NZ_JASUSU010000017.1:0-50902 GCF_030445905.1 Oceanotoga sp.
CTTCAAAAGAAAATCAAAGTCTTGAAGATATATTTCTTGAGCTCACTGGTGGAGACGAATTTGAAGAAATCATTGATGAACTGTGAGGTGTGATTGATGTCTGATATATTATATATACTAAAATATTCATTAAAAAGTAAAATAAGACCAAGAAAAAATAAAAAAGGAGAATACAAGAAACAAGGAGTTACTGGAACATTATTGAGTTATCTTCTTCCACCGATAATATTTGGAATAATAATAGCACCTTTATTTTATATAACATTTAAAGATTTAAATATACCTTTGTCTACACTGGGAATAAATATAGATTATACATTTACGGATTTGATTTATTCTATGACTTTTATGAGTTTAAGCCTTTTATTTATAATTAATTTTGCTCCAGCTATAATTATTAATTTATTTGGAAGTGAATTTACTTCTGTATTATTAACCATGCCAATAAAAAGAACAAGTATATTTTATTCTTATGCAATAGATAGTTTATTAATGGCAGGAATGCCAATAGGACTTTTTATTCCCATGGTAATTACTTATTCGATGATATCAAAAGTAAACATCTTTATGGCCATTATTTCTATGATATTTTATATATTATTATTGTTATCTATATCTTTTTTAATAGGTATATTTATGTCAAAAATAATGGGAAAAACAACTGCAAATAGAGTATATATGATGACATATTTTTTAGGAATATTTTTATTTGTTTTTGCAAGTAATTTTTTTAGTCCTCAAAAATTTAATACAGAGAATATTCAACAAATAGCTCAAAATTTTGAAAATGCTGGCAACTTTTTTTTAAATAATTTATGGCCTCATAAATTATTTATTGATTCAATGTATGGTAATATAATACCCTTTGGAATTATTGTTTTTCTTAGCATTATATTGATATATATAAATTATAAAATTATAAATAGTTCAGAATTAATATCAAAGTCTAAAAAATCAAAAAAACAACAAAATATAAAAATAAAGAATATAAGAAACCCATTTTTAAGAAAAGATACAAAATTTTTAATGAGAGATTCACAATCATTATTTTTAATATTATATCCTATAATACTTCCAATAATATTCTTTTTTACGGGGCAACAAATATTTGAAATAATAACAATGGTTTTTATCTTTATAGCTTCATATTATGCAGCTTTTTTAAATGTTTCTTTATTAGTTGAAGAAGGAAAAATATGGCCTTTGCCAAAATTATATCCTATTGATACTCAAAAATTAATAGAATTTAAAGCAAGAGTTCCAATAATAATATTTTCATTAGAATATATATTAGTAACGATAATGTCTTTTTTTGTATTAAAAATATCTTTGATATATTTATTTTTAATAATTCCAGTTATAATTCTTATATATTATTCTACAATACTTGGAACGAGACTTTATGTTGAGAATCCTAAAAGAGATATGAAAAATAAAAATGTTTTAACTGGAAGAGAAGTATTAAAAATAGAGACTATAACCATGACATTATCAGCAGGAATTTTCATACCTATATTCATGTATAAACTATATACTATGAATCCTTTTTGGATATTTAAAAATATGCCAGATATATTAAATAAATTTCTTTTAATAGGAATACCAATAATTATAATGATTATAAATGTATTTATGATAATTTCAGAAAAAAGGAAAATAAAAACAAATATGATAAATTGGGAGTAAAATAAATTGCAGAATTAGTCTGCAATTTATTTTTATATTCTAAAAAAATGATATAAATGTTATAATAAAAAAGAGGTGATAAAATGAAAAAATTATTAAAAAATGCAAAAATTTTAAAAAGTGCCGATGGATCAATTGAAAATAAAGATATAGTTATAAACGAAGATAAGATTGAAAATATATATTTAAATGGTGAAATAGAAGATGAAAAAAATTTTGAAGTTTTTGATTTAGAAAATAAATTAATAGTTCCTGGTTTTATAAATTCACATTCTCATACTATTATGAGTTATTTTAAAGGAAATGCAGATGATATGAGTTTTAAAGAATGGTTATTTGAAAATATGTTACCAAGAGAAGAACTGTTGACACCAGAAATGGCATATTATGGATCATATATTTCTCAATTAGAAATGATAAAAAATGGAATAACATCCTTTGCAGATATGTATATGTTTACAGATCAAATAGCTCAAGCTGCATTAAAAACTGGAATGAGGGCTTTTATAAGTAGAGGTCTTTCATATGATAATGAAAAAGGTTGGCAAAAAAGAATAGACGAAAATATAGAAACTTATAAAAAATATAATAATTATTTTGGAAGAATAAAAATAGGTTTTGGGCCACATGCTCCTTATACTGTTAACCATGAAAAACTCAAAGAAGTTTCTCAATTAGCAAAAAAATATAAAACTCATATACAAATACATTTACTCGAATCAGAATGGGAAAGAAAAGAATATAACCTTAAAAAAATAGAAGAAACAGGATTATTTGATAATCCTACTATCGCTGCACATTGTGTTTATATTGATGATGATGATATGCATGTTTTATCAAGAAATAATGTAACAGTTTCTCATAATCCATCATCTAATTTAAAACTTGGAAATGGTATATGTCCATTAACAAAATTATTTGAAAAAAATATAAATATTACTCTTGGAACAGATGGATCGGCAAGTAATAATTCTCTTGATATTATGAAAGAAGGTTATATAGCTTCACTTTTACAAAAAAGCAAATATGGACCTGAAAAAATTAAAATTAATCAAATATTAAGAATGATGTGGGAGAATTCAGCATATGCTTTTGAAGAAAAAATTGGCAGAATAGAAAGTGGTTATAAAGCTGACATAGCCGTATTAGATTTAAAGAATATAGAATTTCAACCTTTAGAAGATAAAAAAATAAAATCTCATCTTATATATTCAGCCAATAATTCTAATATATGGGGGACTATGATCAATGGTGAATGGAAATATTATAATAAAAAATTGATAAATATAAAATTAGAGGAGGAAAAAATATATGAAAATTTTGCTAAATGGCATAAAAAACTCGAAAAAGACTTTATTAATAATAATATTAGTAATGACTAACATCATCATGTTTTCAGAAAAATTTGAAGATTTAATAAAATTTTCACCATCTAAATATCAAACTAAATCAAGAGAAATAACAAAAGGTGGAAAAGTTCTTGAAACAAATATAGATGATGAACAGGATCATTTGAAAATTGAACTTTATTATAATAAAGAAATATATACAATACATATTGTTAAATTTAATACACTAACTAATTTAACGAAATTCTGGTATGATTTTGTAGAAGACTATGATGACGACGGTATAAACACTGTTATTTCAGCCGTACCATTATTATATGGGAAATATAATTCTTTATATAAAGAAGATATTTTAATGTCCTGGTTTGTTGGTGTTGATAAAATATTTTATACAGTTTATGGACCTACAAAATCAGTAGTAGATGATTTAAAATATAGAATTAATAATTTTAAATGAAATTAGGTGTAAAAATATGAAGTTATACAACAGATTAAGCCGATATTTAAAGGGAAAATATGGAGAGAGAGTTCAAAGATTACCTATTAATGGAGGTTTTACATGTCCAAATAAAACAGGTGAAAAAGGTAGAGGCGGTTGTATATATTGTGATTCTTCTGGATCAGGTTTTGCATCTTTAGTTCCAGAAAAAAGTATAGAAGAACAAATAAAAGCTATGATCAAAAGATATGATGGTAGAGCAAACAAATATATGGCTTATTTTCAATCTAATACTAATACTTATGCTTCTATTAAAGTATTGAAAAAAAAGTATGATCAAGCTTTTATAGATGACAGAATAATAATACTTGATATATCAACAAGACCAGATTGTGTAGATGAAGAAAAATTAGACTTGATAGCTTCATACAAGCAAAAAGTAGATGTAATGATAGAATACGGGGTAGAAAGTTCTAATGAAAAAACTCTTAAATTTATGAATAGAGGACATAATTTAAATGATGTTTATAAAGCAACAAATATGGCAAAAGAAAGAAAAATAGAAGTCATACATCATTATATAATGGATTTTCCCAAAGATAGTGTTGAAGATATAAAAAACATGGCAAAAATATGTAATGAATTAAAAATAGATGGTGTTAAATTACATTCTTTATATATAACAGAAAATACAAAATTAGCAGAAATGTATAAAAATGGAGATATAACTCCTTTAACTATTGAAGAATATGTTAATAGAGTTATAATATTTTTGGAAGAATTAAATCCAGAAATTGTAATTCATAGATTAGTGGCAGAACCGCCTATTGTTGGAACAATACATGGAAATTGGGGATTATCAAAATCAAAAGTTTTGAGTATCATAGAGAATGAAATGAAAAAAAGAGATTCATATCAAGGTAAAAATTTTAAATAAAATATTATAAATTAAGTAAAACGGATGATCGCAGATGAATAAATCATTTGAGGAAAGTCCAGACTCTAAGGGCAGGGTGCCAGTTTAAATACTGGAAGGAGAAATCCTTGGAATAGGGCCATAGAAAAGAAACCACCTTTTTTTAAAAGGTAAGGATGGAAAGGCGAGGTAAGAGCTCACCAGTGTCAGGGTAACCTGATAGCTCGGTAACCCCCACCTTGAGCAAGATCAAACAGAAAAGTTAAAGTTGCCCGCTAAGTATTTAATTATACTGCTTTTCAGGTAGATCGCTTAGATAGATGATCATCTATTACAGAATCTGGCTTATAGTTTTACTTGAAAAAACTCCCTACGGGGAGTTTTTTAATTAAAAAACAAATGTTCGATTAAAATTTTTGAACCTATAAATATTAAAATAAATCCACCAAAAACTTCCATAATTTTTCCAAATTTTTTACCAAAAAAACAACCACATTTAATTCCAAATAAGGATAATAATGAAGTTATTATTCCTGTTGAAATTGATGTGATTATTATAGATTTTTTTAGTACTGCAAAAGCAACACCAATTGCCATAGCATCTATACTTGTTGCTATTGAAAGAAGAAATATATTTTTGCCTTTAGTTGGATCTTTGAGGTTTTTATTAAAAGAATCTTTATTAAAAGATTCAACTATCATATTTACTCCCAAGTATATGAGCAAAGAAAAAGCAATCCAATGATCAAAAGCTTGAATATATTTGCTAAATAGACTCGCTAAAAGATATCCTGCAATAGGCATAATAAATTGAAAAAAACCAAACATAAAACTAACTTTTAAAGCTTGTTTTTTTGTGACATTCAAAATTGAAATGCCTAAACTAATAGAAACAGCAAAAGCATCCATTGCAAGTGCGGTTGGAATGAAAAAAAAGTCCATTAAAAAATCTCCTCCTGTCTAATAAAAAAAGACTTTTGACAGGTAAAAACCTATCAAAAGTCTCGCAATATATTAAAAAATATATGATAAAACCAGGCAATTAAGCCATTATGTTGATTTTATCTCCTTAAAAGGCAGCTACTCCCTTTCAACAAATGTATTATAACATTAAAAATCATAAAAATTAACAGATAATTTTTATCTGAATAAAAAAGACTCCTTTAAGGAGTCTTTTAATAACTTAACTTTAATTTTCTACTTTTAATTTCATCTTTTAGTGTATTTATAAAATCTTCAACTTTTATATTATCTACATTATTATTTTCTCTTGTTCTTATATTTATAAAATCACTTGAAAGTTCTTTTTCTCCAAAAACAATCATATATGGTATTTTTTTCATTTGTTCTTCTCTTATTTTATATCCAACAGTTGAATCAGATATATTAAGGCTAACCCTTATACCATGTTTTTTTAATTCTTTGGCAAATTTTGTAGCACCATCATTATATTTTTCTGATACAGAAATTATTGAAACTTGTTCAGGAGACATCCATGTAGGAAATGCGCCGGCAAAACTTTCGATTAAAATACCAAAAAATCTTTCAATAGAACCAAATATAGCTCTATGTAACATAACAGGTCTAATCTCTTCATTGTCTGGATTTACATAAGTCATATTAAATCTTTCAGGCATTTGAAAATCTAATTGTAAAGTAGCACATTGCCATTTTCTTCCTAAAGAATCTGTGACATAAAAATCTATTTTAGGACCATAAAAAGCACC
The DNA here is from genome assembly GCF_030445905.1 of Oceanotoga sp. Classification (NCBI taxonomy): domain Bacteria; kingdom Thermotogati; phylum Thermotogota; class Thermotogae; order Petrotogales; family Petrotogaceae; genus Oceanotoga; species Oceanotoga sp. Next base: position 6,118 of record NZ_JASUSU010000017.1, read on the forward strand.
ATCGCCTTCATTTATTTGAAATTTAGTATTAGATTTTTCAAGTGCTGTTCTAAGTGCGCTAATGGCTAAATCCCAAGTTTCAACATCACCCATATGATCTTCTGGCATGGTAGACAATTTAGCTTCATATTCAAATCCAAAAACAGAATATAATTCATCGATTAAATCCATAACACCTATTAATTCATCTTGAATTTGATCTTTAGTACAAAAGATATGAGCATCATCTTGAGTAAAAACTCTGACTCTAAAAAGTCCGTGTAAAACTCCACTTCTTTCATATCTATGAACTTTACCAAATTCAAACATTCTAATAGGAAGATCTCTATAGCTTTTTATATCTTTATTGTAAATAACTATATGTCCTGGACAATTCATTGGTTTAACGGCCATTTCAGTATCTTCTTTTTCTGTAAAAAACATATTATCTTGATAATGATCCCAATGACCTGATTGATGCCAAAGATTTACATTCATTATTTGAGGAGTTTCAACTTCAAAATATCCATACTTTTCATGTATTTCTCTTGAAACTTGTTTCATTTCATTTAAAGCTATAGTTCCTCTTTCTAAGAAAAAAGGCATGCCTGGGGCAACATCTGTATCTATTGTAAATAGACCTAATTGAGGTCCAAGTTTTCTATGATCTCTTTTCTTTGCTTCTTCAAGTAAATGTAAATGCTCATCCAATTCATTTTTTTTAGTAAAGGCTGTTGCATAAATTCTCTGTAACATTTTATTATTTTCATCACCTTTCCAGTAAGCACCAGAAACCGATAAAAGTTTAAAATGTTTTATAAATTTTGTAGAAGGCATATGAGGGCCTCTACATAGATCTATAAAATCTCCTTGTTTATATATAGAAACATTTTCATCATTTATAGAATCTATTAATTCAAGTTTATAAGGTTGATCTTTAAAAAGTTCCTTTGCGGAGTCTTTTGAAACGATACTTCTTTTTATGGGGATATCTTCTTTAACTATTTTTTTCATTTCGCTTTCAATTTTTTCAAAATCATCTTCACTTATCTTTTCTTCAAGATCAAAGTCATAATAGAAACCATTTTCAATAGTAGGTCCAATGGCAACTTTTACATTATCATATATTCTCATAACAGCTTGTGCCATTATGTGAGCAACAGTATGTCTGTATATTTTTGGCGCATCATCATCTTTGAGCGTTATTATACTGACTTCAGAATCTTCTTCAATAGCAGTATCCAAATCTTTTAATTCACCATTTATTTTTGCACCAATAGAATTTCTAAAAAGGCCTTCAGAAATCGATTTAGCTATTTCAGAAGCTTTTATTCCGATTTCAAACTCTTTAATGCTTCCATCTGGCAGTTTTATTTTAACCATATTAATCACCTCTATACTGATCTTCAGAAATTTTTTTGTTTAAAAAAATAAAAATATCCATTATAAAAAAATGATAAAAAATATTTTTATAGGGTATATATAATTCGTTTTCCAATAAAAAATTTTTCAATAAAATAGAGTTTATATAAATAAAAATTATAACAAATAATAAAAAATAAAAAATATTTATATAAATAAAACTTGCAACAAAAAGTAAAGCAATACTTATTACTGAATAAATTATTAAAAATATATTAGATTTAATATCATCATCTTTTTTTAAATTTTTTTCAAAAGAATAAATACCAAACAGAAAAATAAATTGAGTTAAGGTAAAAAGTATAATGCTTAAAATAGAAAAATTGCCACTTAAAGTACTATCAACGAACCCAGACAATAAAGCTAAAATAAAAAATGAGCTAAATAATAAATTTATTCCTTTCATACAACACCCCCATAAATTAAATAGAAAGATTTTCTAATTTAATCATTAAATCATGTTCTATAAGTTTGTCAAGTATTTCATCTATTTCTCCATCCATTATACTTTCAATTCTATAAGTAGTATAATTAATTCTATGATCAGTTACTCTATTTTGAGGAAAATTATAAGTTCTTATTTTTTCAGATCTATCGCCTGTACCTATTTGATGACGTCTTTCAGAAGAAATTTCTTTCTGTTGTTCTTCTAACTGTTTTTCAAATAATTTTGCTCTTAAAATATTCATAGCGGCTTCTTTATTTTGATGTTGAGATCTTTCACTTTGATATTGAACAACTATACCTGTTGGTTCATGTGTAATTCTAACTGCAGAATCAGTTTTATTAACATGTTGACCACCAGCACCTCCAGCTCTATAAGTATCTATTCTCAAATCATTATCATTTATATTCACATCTATACTCGTAACTTCTGGTAATACAGCTACTGTTGCCGTAGAAGTATGAACTCTTCCAGAAGATTCTGTTTGTGGAACTCTTTGTACTCTATGAACGCCACTCTCATATTTTAGTTTCCCATATACATTTTTTCCTTTGATTTTTATTATGGCATATTTGAGTCCACCAATTCCATTATCATTTACATCCATAGTCTCATATTTCCAATTATTTCTTTCGGCATATCTTATATACAATCTCATCAACTCAGAAGCAAATAAACCTGCTTCATCTCCACCAGCACCAGCTCTAAGTTCCATTAAAATATTTCTTTCATCATATTTATCAGAAGGTACTAATAATTTAATGAGTTCTTTTTCTAAAGAATCTTTATTATATTGTAAATCTTGACTCATAGAATTATACTCTTCTTCATCGAGCTCATGAGAATTGTACATTTCAGATAAAGCAGATATATCTTCATTAACAGTTTCAAGATCATTATAAAGTTCTTTTAGCTGATTTAGTCTTGTATGTTCCATACCATATTTTTGTAAACTCTCTGGATCAGTTATTATATCTGGATCAGCGAGTTTAATTTCAAGTTCTTTAAGTTTTTCTAAAATACTATTTTTGAAGCTTAATAAGTCCAAAACACTCCCTCCAGTCTGTTTTTTATAATTATATCATATTAATTTTTAATAAAATATATTCTTTTGAAAGAATATTGTAAATATAAAAAATAAAAGGCGCTGAAGTCTATTCAGCGCCTTGATAATTATCAAATAATTTTACAATGACAGACATACAGCGTCATTGTAAGGGCGCTGAAATCTGGTAGTGGTATTAAATTTTTTTATAAACATTTTATACATAAAAACCACCTCATCATCATAATATATAGATTATAACATTCATTAATTAACATGTCAAATAGAATTCAATCCAGCACTATTCAAAAAATTCCAAGGTTTATTGAAATTGGGTTGAAAGAAAAAATCAATAAAAGCTAAGTCATCAACTTTCATTTTATTTTGTATAAAAACTGATATTGTATTAATCGATTGAGTTAAATCTTCTTTAGAAATTATTTGAGCTCCAAGAATAATTTTAGATTTTTTATCATATATCAACTTTAACAGAAGTTTAGAATAAGTTGGCATAAATTCAGGTCTGTTATTTTCTTTTATTATGGTAGTTTCAATATCAATACCTTTTATTTTTGCCATACTTTCATTTAATCCAGTTGAAGCAATTTTATTATCATAAATTTTAATACCAGAAGTACCTTGTGTTCCTTTGTAAATTATTTTATCTTCAAAAAGATTAAAAGCAACTAAAGTACCCATTCTTACAGCATTTGTTGCTAATGGAATATATTCATAAGTATTTGTAGGATTATATTTAACAGCACAAGCATCTCCTGCTGCATAAACATCTTTAACATTTGTATGCATATATTCATCTACTATTATAGCTCCATTTTCCATCATTTTTAATTTATTTTTAAAAAGGTTTGTATTAGGTTTAAACCCTATACATAAAATGACCATATCTGAGTCATAAGAATTTTTGTCTGTTATCACTTTTTTTACAGAGCCTTTATCATCCTCTTCAAATTTCATAACAGTTTCATCAAGCCTAAGATTTATACCCTTATTTATCATAGATTCTTCAGCTATACCTGTAATTTCTTCATCTAGGTATTTATTTAATATTCTTTTTTGAGTATCTATTAAAGTCACTTTTTTACCAAGTTTTTCAAAAGCTTCTGCAAGTTCAACTCCTATATATCCAGCTCCAATAACTGTAATATTTTCTGAATTTTTTGATTTATTTATGATTTCATTAGAATGATTAAAATTTTTTGATAGAAGAATATTTTTTGAATCAATACCCTCTATATCGGGTATTATTGGCCATGAGCCTGTTGAAATCAAAAGTTTATCATATGAATCTTCGAAAATTTCATTTGTTTTGAGATTTTTAACTTTTAAAACTTTTTTATCAAAATCTACATTTAATATTTCATGAAGCATTTTTGTATTAACTCCCATACTCTTTAATTCATCTGGAGAAGAATAAAAAAGACCTTGTGGATCTTCAACTGTTTTTTCAATATATAGAGCTATGCCACAAGATAAAAAAGATATATTATCATTTTTTTCATATACAGTTATATCAATATCAGAATAAAGTTCCTTAGACTTTTTTATAGCCGCCGTTCCTGAATGAGTACATCCAATTACCACTAATTTCATAAAAACGCCTCCTTAAAATATAAGTGAAAAATATAACTTTTTTAAATCATATAAAAGCCGATTAAAATTATCTCAATTAAATTTTACATTTTTAAGTAAAAAAAGTCAATGTAATATTTTGTAAAGTTATAAAAAATTACATAAATTAAAAATACATTTAATAAAATAACTAAAATATAATATAAAAAGTATTCTAAAAAAATTGTATATATAGTATAATTAAAAGACTATATTATAAGCATTATGAGACTTTAAATGTTCTCATAAATTTTACATTATATTACTATCTTTTAAAAAAAAAACCAGTAAAATATATTGGCCGAGGTGATATAAATTGCTTAATGAAAATTTAAGTGATAAAAATTTGATAATTAATACTGAGAGATTTGAAAAAAAAATAGAAAAAAGTGTTATAATTAGTGATTGGAAAACAATTCAATTATTAAATGAAGAATCAGAGATATTGTCTCCGATAAAAGTTGATTTTAAAGTAGAAAAGGTTAGCAATGGTTTCATAGCTAATGGGAGAATTAATACTGAGTTAAAATTGAGTTGTTCAAGATGTTTGAATGAATTTAATTATAATATTGAATCTGATTTTGAAGCCTATTATATAAGCAAAGATTTTGAAAAGAGTTTGTCTAAGATAGAACATTTAAATTCATTAGATAATACTATATATTATGATGGAATTAATATAGATTTGACAGAAAGAATTATAGAGGCTATAATATTAAAGGTTCCGGAATTACCTTTGTGTAAAGAAGATTGTAAGGGATTATGCCCAAATTGTGGAATAGATTTAAATGAAAATCCAAACCATAATTGTGAAGAAGAATATGTAGATCCAAGATTTGCAAGTTTATTAAATTTATTAAAAGAAGATAAAGATTCAAAATAATAAATAATTTGATATATTTAGAGGAGGTATAAACCTATGGCTACACCTAAACAAAAACCATCAAGAACAAGAACTCACAGAAGAAAAGCAAAATTTTATTCAGCAATAAAAGTAAATGTAGTTACTTGTCCTAAATGTGGAGAACCTAAACTCCCTCATAGAGTATGTTTGAACTGTGGTACTTACGGTGACAAACAGATACTTGAAATAGGAGAATAATTCAATGTCAAAAATCCGTATTGGATTAGACTTATATGGCGGCGATAATGCGCCCGAATCTACGATTCAGGGCGCAATTTTTGCATTTGAAAATAAATTTTTGGAAGATGCAGAACTTGTTATAGTTGGAGAAACAACTGAAGAGGATAAGAAAAAACTACAAAAATATAATGTGAGTTATCTTGAAGGGAAGAATTTAGTAGATAATACTACTAAACCGACACAAATTTTAAAATTAAAAGAATCATCTATATATATTGGATGTCAGAATATGAAAAATTCCAATTTAAATGCCTTTGTTAGTGCTGGTAATACTGGAGCACTTTTAACTGCTGGAACTTTTGTAGCTGGAAGATTAAAAGGAATAAAGAGACCTGCCCTTGCATTGGCTTTACCAGGTAAAAATGGAAAACCAAGAATATTAGTAGATGCTGGTGCTAATGCGGAAGTAAAAGCAGAGCATTACTTTGATTTTGCAAGAGAAGGGATTGCATATGCAAAATTTTTGGGTATTGAAAATCCAAGAGTTGGAATAATAAATATTGGTACTGAAGAAGAAAAAGGGCCACAATTGGTAAAGGAAGCAGCTGAAGTTTTAAAAGAAAATAATATAAATTATATAGGTTTTGTTGAAGCCAGAGAAATTTTTGATGACAGATTCGATGTGCTTTTAACAGATGGCTTTACTGGAAATAACATATTAAAAACTATTGAAGGTACTGCATATTATATATTGAATGAATTAAAATCATCTATAAAGTCTGGAGGATTATTTACAAAACTTGGAGCTTTAATGATGAAAGGTTCTTTATATTCTTTGAAAGGTAAAATTGATTATAGACAGTATGGAGGAACATTTTTTCTTGGAGTGAATGGACATTTAGTTAAAGCTCATGGTTCTTCGGATTCAGAAGCTATAGCAAATGCATTATATGTTGCTTACAAAGCTTCAAAAGAAGATTTATTGTCTAATATACTTATTTGATTTCCAGGGGGTTTATAAATGTGTGGAATAGTTGGATTTATTGGAAAAAATGTTAAAATAAAACATTTAATAAACGGACTTGAAAAACTTGAATATAGGGGATATGATTCAGCTGGGTTATCTTTTATAGAAGATAATAATATAAGTATTTATAAAAAAGAAGGTAAGATAAAAAATTTAAAAGAGTATGTAGAATCTATTTTGGAAAAGGATATTCAAAATGGTATAGCTCATACCAGATGGGCTACTCATGGAGGAGTTTCTGATGAAAATTCTCATCCTCATACAGATCAAAAAAAAGACATAGCTATCGTACATAATGGTATAATAGAAAATTTTCAAATATTAAAAAAAGAATTAATAGAAAAAGGACATGAATTTTTTTCACAAACTGATACTGAAGTTATAGCACATTTGATATCTGAAAATTATTCCGGAAATTTATTTGAAGCTGTTTATGAAACTAAAAGAAGACTTGAAGGAACTTATGCTTTAGCTGTCATACATCGACTTGAACCCAATAAAATAATAGTTGCCAGAAAAGGATCTCCATTAGTTCTTGCTAATTCAAAAGACTTTACAATGCTTGCTTCTGATATAACTCCTTTAATTAAATACACTAAGTATGTAAATTTTCTTGAGGATGATGAAATTGCTGAATTAAATTCAGAAGGTTATACCATATATGATGGTAATAAACAGATAATAAAAAGAAATGAAATCCATATAACCTGGGATGAAACTTTAGCAGAAAAGTCAGGATATGATCATTTTATGGAAAAAGAAATAAATGAACAACCTCAATCCATAAAATCTGCTTTAAGTGGAAGAATAAAAAATAATGTACCAAATCTCGTAGAACTTGAAAATATAAAAAACTTTATAAAAAATGATCTAAAAAAAATATATATAGTTGCTTGTGGGACGAGTTATCATGCTGGACTTTCTATGGTTTATCTATTAAATGCATATTCAGATTTAGATATAAATATAGAAGTTGCTTCTGAGTTTAGATATATGAATCCTCATGTAGATAAAAATACACTTGTTATTGCTGTTAGTCAATCTGGTGAAACAATAGATACACTCGAAGGTATAAGAATAGCTAAAGAAAAAGGTGCACATATACTTTCTATGAGTAATGTTGTTGGATCAACAATTCCAAGAGAATCTAATTCAGTTGTTTATATGAATACTGGTCCAGAAATTGGTGTTGCTGCAACTAAAACTTATACAGCACAAATAGCTATACTTTATTTGATTTCAGCACAGATACTTTTTTATAGAGAACAATATAGTACTGAGATAAAGAATATTGTGAGTAAACTTGAAAAAATAGATGAAATTTTTGAAGAGGTTCTCACTACTAAGGAACATATAAAAGAAATATCAAGACAATATGTTAATTATAAGAATATGATGTATGTTGGAAGAGGATTTGGATATACAGCGGCACTCGAAGGAGCTTTAAAATTAAAAGAAATTAGTTATATAAATGCAACAGCTTATCAAGCTGGAGAATTAAAGCATGGACCTATAGCACTTTTAGATGAAGCTTTTCCTGTGTTTGCTATTATACCATTTAATGGATTAAAAGAAAAGATGATAAGTAATATAATGGAAATAAAAGCAAGAAAAGCAAGAGTTATAGCTTTAACATCCAGTGAAGATGAAAGGATAAAAGAGATAGTAGATGATTATATATTAGTTCCTAATATAGAAGAAGCTTTACTTCCTTTGGCAGTTGCGCCTATAACTCAATTATTTTCTTATAATATCTCTATATTGAGACATCTTGATCCTGATAAGCCAAGAAATTTAGCAAAAAGCGTAACCGTTGAATAATACAGGAGGTGTATTATTTGTTAAAAGAAGAAGTTAAGAAAAATGTTGATGAAATCAAAGAAATTATGGAAAAATATGACGCCGAAGATATAAAAATATTTGATATGGAAAAATCATCATTATTGGTGGATTATTTTGTTATTGTTACAGGAAATTCAGATACACATATGAATGCGTTAAGAGACTATGTGGTAAAATACTTAAAGGAAAATGAAATAAAATTAACTTATCATGATAAAACAAGAGGATCAGATTGGTTAGTTGTTGATACAGGTAATATAATAGTTCATATATTTTCCAGAGATGGAAGAGAATTTTATGACTTAGATTCTTTATGGTCAAAATATTTATTAAAATAAATCACTCACAGAAATATTATTCTTACCTCGGTGCCATCTTAAACTATATGTTGGCCGGTAAGTTTTGATTTCTGGCGGGAAAACCAAATCGGAGGTGTTTTTTTAATGTCAGTAGTAAGCATGAAACAATTATTAGAAGCTGGTGCTCATTTTGGGCATAGGACAAGAAGATGGAATCCAAAAATGGATCCATATATATTCACAGAAAGAAAAGGAATACACATCATAGACCTTCAAAAAACATTGCAGTCTATTGAAGAAGCTTATAATTTTTTAAGAGACAAATCAACAGAAGGTGCAGAAGTTTTATTTGTTGGTACAAAGAAACAAGCACAACAAATAGTTGCTGATGAAGCAAAAAGATGTGGCGGATATTATGTAAACAACAGATGGTTGGGAGGATTATTAACAAACTTCAAAACTATTAAAAAAAGAATTACAAGACTTGAAGAATTAACAGAATATGTTGAAACAGAAGAATTTGCAAAATTACCTAAAAAAGAACAATCAAGAACGAAAAGAGTTCTTGATAAATTAGAAAAGAACCTTGGTGGATTAAGAGGTTTAAATAAAGCTCCAGATGTTATTTTCTTTGTAGATCCAAGAAAAGAAGAAATAGGTATTCAAGAAGCAAATAAATTAGGAATTCCAACAATTTCAATGGTTGATACAAATTGTGATCCTGATTTAATAGATTTTGTTATACCTGCCAATGATGATGCTATAAGAGCTATAATGTTGATCGCTTCAAAAATGGCTGATGCTGTTATAGAAGGAAGAGAAGGTAGAGTTGATACTTTACCAGAAGGAAATAAAGGATCAACAAGCGAAGAAGAAAATGAGATAATAGAAAAATTAAATGCAGAAGATAAATATTCAGATATAGCAAATGAATTGGAAGATGAAGAAGAAGAAAACTAATAATTAAAACTCCAAATTAACTCCGACCTGTAAATTCGGTCGGAGTTTTTTTGAAAAAATAAATTATATTGGGAGGAATATTTGTGAAGTTTTATATTAAAACATTTGGATGTCAGATGAATGTTAATGAATCTGAGATTATGAGTGGTCTCCTAACTCGAGAAGGTTATGAATGGACTGAAAATCCAGAAAATGCCAATCTTATAATCTTAAATACTTGTGCTGTTCGTGAAAAAGCAGAGAATAAAATGCATGGAGCCATAGGTGAATATGGTAGGTTTAAGAATAAAAATAAAGATTTAATACTTGCTGTTGGTGGATGTTCATCAGAAAAAGAAAGAGATGAAATATTAAAAAGACATAAAAAAGTCAATTTTATATTTGGAACAAGAAATGTAGTAGATATAGTTAATATGGTAAATAGAGCAAAAAGAGGAGAAAAATTTTCTGATTTTTCTGATAAATTATCAGATATGAGTCATGACTTACCAAAGATGCCAAACAGTTTACATCATGCTTGGGTTACAATCCAATATGGATGTAATAAATATTGTTCATATTGTATAGTTCCTTATACAAGAGGATTTGAAAAAAGTAGAGATTTTGAAGATATAATAAATGAAGTTAAAGATTATGCTAAAAAAGGATATAGAGAAATAACTTTCCTTGGTCAAAATGTTGATTCATATGGAAAAGACTTTGGAGATGGAAAACCAAAACTTGATAAATTAATAAAAGAAGCTGCAAAAGTTGAAGGAATAGAGAGAATATGGTTTATGACTTCTTATCCTTCTGATATTACAGATGAGCTTATTGATACAATAGCAAAAGAACCGAAAGCAGCTAATTATTTTCATTTACCCGTTCAAGCTGGTAGTAATAATATGCTTGAAGCGATGAATAGAAAATATACTAAAGAACAATTTTATAAACTTGTTCATAGAGTCAGAAGTAAGGTTAAAGGAGTTACTTTAAGTACAGATATTATAGTAGGATTTCCTGGAGAGACTCATGAAGATTATCTTGAAACTTTACAGTTGATTAAGGATATAAGGTTTGAAAAGGTAAATATTGCTGAATATTCTCCAAGAGAAGGAACAATAGCAGCAAAATTTAAAGAAGATAATGTTAGTAAAGAAGAAAAAAATAAAAGATTGATGGAAATTGTTGAGATTGAAAAAAATATAGGTAGAGAAGAAAATGAAAAATATGCTGAAAAAATTATTAGAGTTATTCAAGAAGGTAAAACTAAACATGGCATGCATTTTGGAAGAACTATTAATAATAAAGTAGTTATGTTTGACTCTATCGATGAATATAATGGAAAATATGTTGATGTTAAAATTAGAAGAGTTTCAGCAGGACCACTTTATGGTCAAAAAATAGCAGATGAAACTCAAGTCGATTTTAAAAAAGAAGATCCGACATTGAAAATTTTTGATTGATATGAAAGAACATAAATTTAATTTTTATTTGGACAATAGAATCTTAGAAGTTCAATTGTTCTCAACTAAAAGAAAAACTATTCAAATAAAAATTGAAAATCAGAAAAAAATAAAAGTAAATGCTCCTTATACATTAAAAATAGAAGAAATAATATATATATTAAATAAAAAATCTAATTGGATAAAAAATAAAATAATTTTTTTTGAAAAGATAGGTTATGTAGAATTAAATAAAAAGTTTGAAGAAGGAGAAAGATTTTTATTTTTGGGTGATGAGTATATTTTAAAATTTTTAAATGGAAAAGGAGTAATAAATAAAAGTATATATTTAGAAAAGAATTTTTTAATATATACTTATAGGAAAAATGATCCAGATTCTATAAAGAATAATTTGAAAATTTGGTATAAAAAAGAAAGTTTAAATATCATAAATAAAAGAATTAATCATTATAAGAAATATTTTGATTATAATCCAAGAGATATAAAAGTAAAGGAACAAAACAAAAGATGGGGTAGTTGTACTTATAAAGATGATTTATTGTTTAATTGGAAAATTATTATGATGAAAATTGATGTAATAGATTATATAGTCATACATGAAATGTGTCATATGAAGTATAAGAATCACTCAAAAGATTTTTGGATTTTAGTTTCTAATATAATGCCAGATTATAAGGAAAAAGAAAAATGGCTTAAAGAGAATTCATATAAAATTGTATTTTAAAAAAACACAGATATCATTTTGATATCTGTGTTTTATCTTTCTATACTATTAAAAGATTTAAGTATCTGGTCAACTAAAGGTTTTAACTCTTTTTTTGTAGCTGTTTTGGCATATTCTGCGTTTAACATTTCTCTAAACCATTTTTCTGTAGTAGATTTTTTTATTAAAGTATTATCAGAAAAGAGTTCGGAATTATACATTGAATTCAAAACATTTGAAAATAAGCTACTAACTATTTCTTCTGAAGCTTCTTTCATAGTTGTATTAGAACTATTAATACTTGTATTATAAACAGGACCAATCATAATTACATCACCACTAAATCTGCATATATGAAGTTTCCAGCAGAGAGATTTTGAATTATAGCTATTAAATCTTGAGGAACAGCACCAGCAGCTTTTAAAGCAGATATTACATTATCAATCGTTGCTGGACTTCCATTTACTTGACCATTTTTAATAGATAGCACAAAGTTTCCATAACTCGTTGTTGTATCGGCAACTTTTACATTTCCTCCAAATATTATAGAACCTGTTTTTTCATTGATAATAATTTTAGCTTTATTATCCGGCTGAACTTCTACATCTTCTATCATTGCAAGAAAAGAAATAAGGTCATCTTCGAATACGGCTGGAACATTTATTTTTATCGATGAAGCATCTATTGCTTTTGAAATTTTATTTGAAAAAGTAACATTTATAGCTCTAGAAACTCTAGATGCTGTTGAAAGATCAGGGTTTTTAAGATTTATTGTCACTGTATCTTCATTCACTAATTGTGTTGGAATTTCATTTTCCACTATAGCTCCTTGCGGGATAGAACCAGAAATTTTATATTTTTTTTGTTGATTTGAGCTTGTTTTTACATCTGTTCCTCCTGTAATAACACTACCCTGAGCTACAGCATATACCCTTTTATCAGCACCTTGAAGAGGAGTTTGTATTAAATATCCATTTTCTATAGATTTTGCATCTCCAACTGCCGTTACTGTAACATCTAATTTCATTCCAGGTTTATAAAAGGCCGGTATATTGGCAAATACCATTACAACAGCTGTATTTTTTGAATTTAATTTTGAATCTGTTTCAAGACCAAGATTAGCCATCATATTGGATAGCATTTCAGAAGAAATATTTCCTGAATCTCCAGATCCATTTAAACCAGTAACAAGACCTATACCAAATAGTTGATTATCTCTTGCACCCCTAAATTCTGATATATCTTTTATTCTAACCGCAGAAAATGAAATGGCGAATGAAAAAATTATTATTGAAACTATGAGGAGTTTTTTACTCATCTTTTACACCTCCATTAAAAGAATATATTTGCAATTCCAGATAAAAGTGAAGAAGTCCAAGAAGGTTCATTTGGATCTTGTTGGAATATTACATCACCATCATACCATATTTTAGAATTAGCAATTTTAGATGATTCTATAAGACCACTTTTACTTATAGAACTGTTATCTACATATCCTTCAACTATTATTTTTTTTCTTTGTTTTCCAACTTTTATTTCTTTTTCTCCTCTAATTTTATAAAGATTTCCATTTTTTTCACTTATTATTCCTGAAATATATACCTTAACAGAAGCTTGAGAAGATGATGAATTTTGTTTATTATTTACTTTTACATCAGCTGTATCTGTTGTATTTAAAGGTAAAAAATTTTTCAAATCAACTCCACCTATACTTTTAAAAACAGAACCTAAAGAGTCAACAGTAGCACCTTTATAGTCTGCCATATCATCAGAAAGAGAAAAAGTTGGGTTTTCTGAAACAGATATTGTTATTATATCACCAATATCATATTCCTTTTGATAGGAGTAGATAGGTGCATTATTTTCATTCCATAATGAAGTTGCAAATATAAAGGAACAAGTAAGTAATATAGAAATTATAATATAAAATTTCTTCAAGGAGTATCACCTCCATTCCCAATATATAAAATGGGACCTTCTTTTAATATTCCTGTTATTTTTTTATTTGTAACTGTATTCACAACAGTTAAAGATTCACCTATAAAACCATCATTTAAAGCTTTTCCCCAAGAATTCACAGATATACCAGAAAAATTTACTACTATTGTTACTATATCATTTCTTTTTATATCTGGGATTCTTTTTAAATAAATAGGATTCAATATTTCATCTTTTTTTACGTATTTATTTGTTATATATTTTCCAAATTCAAAATTTTCAGATGTTAAGATTTTATGGTTTAAAGTTAATATATTTGTAGTAGCTTCATAAGTATTATTTTTCATTATTTTTTCGTTTCTGTTCAAATCATCATTATAGAATAATACTTTTTTGAAATCAGCAACTGTTAGGATATAATTTCTGAATAAATTAGCACCATCTTTAGTCTTTATATTTGCATAAATATAAAGTTTATCTTTATTTAAGAAATTACGTGTTATTTCAATATTTTCAACATTTAATTTTTCTTTTATATCAGGAAGTTCTACTAAACTCAAATTTGGAAAGTTATCATAAAAATAATTTTTTAAATATTTTTCTAGATCAAAAAAGTCTTCAACTTTATTTTTTTTATCGATTCTTATGATTATCACAGTTTCAGATTCAAATTTCAATTCAAAATCATTGTAATAACTTTTTAATATTCCATACATAGTTTTTTCGAGATTATTTGAATTAAATATAGTTTTTTCTGAATTTAAATAACCTATTACGCGATTTATATTTAATTCTGGTATTAAATCATTCAAAGATAAAATTTCATCATCTGAATAAACTTCTTTTGGAATATAAAAAGTTTTTAAAGAATAGACTTGAGATATTGAAAATAACATCAGTAATAACATTAAAACTAATTTTTTCATAAAAAAATCCTATTATCTTTTAAGATTTGATACAGTTCTTAACATCTCATCTGAGGTTGTTATTGTTTTTGAATTTATGTCATAAGCTCTTTGAGCTACTATCATGTTAACCATTTCTTTTACAACATCTACATTTGATTTTTCAAGATAACCTTGTTGTAATGGTCCAAATCCGTCTTGATTAGGAATTCCTTCAACTGGATCACCAGATGCTGGAGTTTGTGTATATAGATTATTTCCAATAGGTTTTAATCCAGCTGGATTAACAAATCTTACAAGTGTCATATTACCAAGATTTTGTATTGTATCATCTGCAAATTTAACACTTACTATACCATCAGGAGAAATAGAAATTTCTTGAGAATTTGCAGGTATAACTATATTTGGAACTACTAAAAGGCCATTAGATGTTGTTAATCTTCCTTCACCATCTCTTTTTAAAGAACCATCTCTTGTATAAGCTATTCTTCCATCTTGAAGTTGAACTTGTAAAAATCCATCCCCCATTATAGCTATATCTGTAGATCCACCTGTTTCTTCAGGATTTCCAATAGAAAATATTCTATTTGTTGCAGATAAAGTTGTTCCATGACCAACATATAGACCGGTTGGTAATGAAGAATCTTGAGCTGTAGGAGTTCCTGCTTCTCTTACAGCTTGATACAATAAGTCCTGAAATTCAGCTCTTTGTCTTTTAAAACCAGTTGTTTCAACATTTGATAAGTTATTTGAAATTATGTCTAATTTTCTTTGTTCTGCATTCATTCCAGTTGCAGCACTGTATAAAGATACTAGCATCTCATGACCCCCTCATTATCTTGATGAGATTTCTATTAATTTTGTATTCAATGAATCATTGGTAGTTACTGCTCTTTGAAGTATATCAAATTGTCTATTTGCATTTATTAAATTTACCATTTCTTCAAGAGTATTAACATTAGATTTTTCTATAAACCCTTGTTTTATTTTGGAACTTTGTAAGTTAATTTCATCGCCTGAAAAATAATTATTTCCAACTTTGTAAATATTTTCTAATTCAGTATTATAAAAAGCAACATTGTTTTCTTGTATATTTCCATTTTCATCTACTTGAAATGAATCTTGAATAATTATAGGTTGATTGAATTCATCTAAAATATAATCTCCAGAATTATTTACAAGAAAGCCATCATTGTTTACTTTAAATTCTCCATTTCTGGTATAAAAATAATTATCACCAGAAAGTACTTTGAAAAAACCATTACCTTCAATTGCAAAATCAAGATTATTTGATGTTTCTTCTAAAACACCTTGAGTTATTATTGGATAAACTTTGTCTAAAACAACTCCTGAATAGACGTTTCCAATTAATTCGCCTTTTTTATTTTCTTTTGAATAAGCATGTATTTCTTTTTCAAGAATACTTTTGAAAGTATTTATATCTTTTTTATAACCAGTTGTATTAGCATTGGCAAGATTATTGGATATTTTATTTACTTCGGCAAAAGAGTTTAACATACCCATTGCTGAATTATAAATTCCCCTCATAAAAATCCTCCTCAGTTTATTCTACATGGACACTACTTAATAGTTCTATATCTTCTAATAAAATTCCTGTACCTTTTGCACAAGTTAAGTGAGGATCTTCTGTAACTATTGTGTTAACGCCGGTCTTTTCTTTGAGTAATTTATCAAGTCCACGTATTCTTGAAACTCCACCAACTAATATTATGCCATTGTTCATTACATCAGCTGCAAGTTCAGGGGGGGTTTTTTCTAAAACATTTTTTGCTTTTATTATTATTTCATTTAAAACAGGTTTTATAGCTTCAAAAATATCATCTGAATTTATTTTTATAGATGAAGGAAGACCAGTTTTTATATCCTGCCCTTTAACTTCTATTTCTATTGTTTCTTCATCTTTATAAGCTTTTGCTATTTCTTTTTTTATTCTTTCGGCAGTAGAAGTTCCTATAGAAAATCTATAACTTTTTTTGATATATTTAACTATTTCATCATCCATCGCTTCTCCGGCTACTTTTATCGATTCACTTTCCACTGTTCCGCCTAAACTAATTACTGCAATATCCGTTGTGCCTCCGCCTATGTCTATTACCATATGTCCATTAGGTTTTGTTATATCTATTTCACTTCCTATTGCAGCTGCTAAAGGTTCAGAAACTAAAAATACTTGAGAAGCTCCAACTCTTTCAGCAGCTTCTTTTACGGCTCTTCTTTCAACATCAGTAGTTAATGCTGGTATACCAATTATCAATTTTGGTTTTGAAAATGATAACCCTTTTTTCGCATTTTTTAAAAAATATCTCAAAACTTCTTCTATAACTTCAGGATTTGTTATTACTCCATCTTGAACAGGTCTTATAATCTTTATTTGTTCTGGGGTTTTTCCTATCATTTCCTTAGCTTGAGTACCTATAGCTATTATTTTTTTCTTTTTTGCATCTATAGCAACAACAGATGGTTCTTCTATTATTATTCCTACTCCTCTTTGATAAACAACAAAAGTAGCAGTTCCAAGGTCTATTCCAAGATCATGTTTAGCCATTTTGTTACCTCCATTATAAATTAATTATAGACTTAGCTTTTAATTCATTAAGCAATTCTATATTTGAGTTTTTTACTATTGTATTGTATTCAACCTTTATATCTTCTAATTTATTTGTGCTTTTAAACCCTTTATTGAAATAATACCAAAATATCCAAGGATCATTTATGAAAAGATCGCATTCAGTTGATAAATTTTCGATTGCAATATCATATATCAATATGTTCTGATCTTTGAGTTCTATTTTATATACTTCTTTATTTATTAATTCTATTCCTGAATTTGGATTAGATAAATAAGTTGAAAGAATTAAAGAACTTGAATTTTGATCTTTTTTATTTTTTACTTTTTTACTATTCACTTTTCCTTTTACTTGATTAAATAATATCTTTGATGTAAGTCTTTCATCTACTAAGAAGACTTTACATTTTAAGATATCTTTGATTTTTAAAGCTTCATTTATAACATTGTACGTTTGGGTAGAGTATCTACCAGACATAGATAAAGGCATACCAAAAACTAAAGTATCTGAAGAGTTTATTTTTTCATTTTGTAAATAATTTAATAAATTTTCTTTTTCTACAGTATCTTTAGGAACTGATATTCTTAAAATTTCATTTGCGCTTGATATACCACATCTTTTGTCTCCATGATCTATTCCATAAATTTTCATCTTTTTAATAGCTCCCATATAATATCTTTATTTAGTTTTTTAATTTCAAATATAATACCATTTTCTTCCAAAATATTTTTTATTATTTTTTCATCTTTACTGCTTGCGGTTAAAACTGGTGCACAAACTTCAAGAACTGTTTTTGGAGCAGGAAATATTTTAGAAAATATATTATTATTTTTTAAAAGATCCTTGACATAAATTATTTCATAATTTTTTATTAAAATCACCATATTTATATCGAGAGTAGTTCTTAATTCTGTCATTTTAAACTCCTTTAAACTTAAAATCTGTTATATTTGTTTTGAAAAGTTCCATAAATTTTTTACTATCAATATCTTCAAAAAAATGTATACTATCTTTTATAAGCCAACCATCTAATATACTTTCTTTATTTTTCACTGAGTTATGAAGTAATTTTAAGTTAAAATCTTCAAAAATTTCATATTTGTTTGATAAGTTAATAATTAATCCTGTATCAGTTAATTCATCTAAGACAACTTTACCAAATTCAATATCACCTTTAAACATTTTATTTATTATTTCATTTTCTTTTTGTGAAGGATTATTTTTTATAAAATCATATGTTTGTTTTAATACATTACTCGATGGATACATACGTGCAAAATCATATGATAATCTTGCTCTAAACTTTTCATCATAAGCAAGAACAAACTTTATAACTCCTTTTTTTGATGACCAAGAAGCTACGATATCTATTAATTCAAGTCTTGTTTTTGGAACATCTAATATTATAAATATAGGATTCTTGCCTTTTAATTCCATCGATAATCCATTATTTGAATATGAAGATATTAGTATGTTTGAATTATTTTTTTTGAAATTTTCTTTTACTAATAATTTATATGTAAATTCCATCGAATTGTTAAAAACTTTTATAGAGTCTTCTAAAATATTGAATTGATCTGATATTATTTTAGAAAGTTTTGTTTGTTTTGTTTCATCATTTAGCATTATTACTTTATTTATATTTTCATTTATATAATCATTTAATATTTCAGATAATTTTTTCTTTTCTCTTATAATTTCATAGTTTGATGGGCTTACATTTGATACCAAAACTTTAAATCCAGCTCTTTTAAAATATTCTTTTAAGCTTGTATGAAATAATGTTCCAAAAGAAGATATATTATTTTTTTTGAAAATTATATATTTTCTGAATTCTGTATATTCTTTTATGTTTTTTATAGCTGGATGTGCCATAGAATAAAATGGTTCATCAATTATAATTTCAAATATATCAGAACTAAACATTTTTAAATTATGAAAAAATGCTGGTACTGTTATAAATATAATTTTTTGATTTAATATAGTTTTATTATTTATTCTTGATTTTTTATTAAAATACATATTAGATGAAGATATATAAGATGAAATTATATTATAAGTATGTTTTAAAACTATATTAGAAGCACCTATTATAACAACTTTTTTATTATTGTTAATAGAATCAAATATTTTTTTTAACATTGCGGCATATTTAATTCTACTTGGCAAAAACATGGCAATTTTGTTTTCTGAAATATTATCTTTTATAACATCTATTTTTGATACTTTATAAGTTTCTTCTTTTAAGATGCTATTTATGTCTAAAGAACTTATATCTTTATTTAACTGCTCATTGCTTTTTAAATTTAAATCTTTCAAATAAAATTTTAAAAATTTATGTTTTAAATTATATGAATTTTCTTGTCTAAAATTACCAACTATATCTAAATATATGCTTGTTGGATTATTATATCTCGCTTCTTTTAAATTTGGAGCTAATCCATATCCAATTATGTCCATTATTAAATCTTTTTTATTTCTTATTTTACCTGCAAAACTTTCTACTGCATTACCAAAGAATTTCATGTTTTCCGCTTTAACATTTTTCATTAAGAATACAGGCTCCGGATTTTTATAACCATATGGTTCTAATTTTTCTATTTCATCGAAGAATGTAGGCCAAATTTTTTCTATTTCCATATCTATTGAAACTTCTGAAATAGGCTTTTTCTCTCCATATAAATCAAAATATGATTCATTCACCTTAGTTCTTAATAAATCCAAATTATCATTTGGGACGGAAAATCCAGCTGCTAATTCATGGCCTCCAAATTCTTGAAATAAATCTTCTTTAGAAGAATTTTTAAACAAATCCATTAAGTTAATTCCTTGAGGACTTCTTGCCGAACCCTTTCCAAAAGTTTCTTCTTTTGAAATCATCAGTACGGGTTTATTGAATTGAGAAGAAAGTTTTGAAGCAACTATGCCAAGAACACCAAGATGCCAGTTATCTCCACTCAATACTATTACTTTATCTTTTTTATATTCTGGGTTTACATCCATTTGACTTAAAGCAAAGAGGTAAATTTCTTTTTCTTTTGCTTGTCTTTTGCTGTTGAGTTTTATTAAAGCACTTACATTTTTTTGTATTTCTGAATCATTTTTTGATGTCAAAAGTTTAAACGCTGTAAAAGCATCGGCCATTCTTCCGGCAGCATTAATTTTAGGTGCAACTTTATAAGCTATTATATGTGATTTTATTTCTGAAGGAACTATTTTCAATTCTTTTAGAAGAGCTTCTACTCCTTTTAAAGGATTTTTTCTTATTTTATCTAAACCTCTTTTTACAAAATATCTGTTTTCTGATAAAAGAGGTACTATGTCAGCAATAGTTCCTATAGCTACTAAGTCTATATAATTATATGGATCAAAAGAAGGATTTATTTCTTTAGATAAAGCCAATAAAACTTTAAAAGCAACTCCAACTCCAGCAAGTCCCTTAAAAGGATAATTATTATCTTTTCTCTTTGGGTTTACAACGGCATCAGCTGGTGGAAGGTTTTCTTGCTGTTCATGATGATCTGTTACTATTACTTTCATCCCAAGTTTTTTTGCAAAGCTTATTTCTTCAATTGAAGTTATTCCACAATCTACGGTTATTATGTTTTTGAATCCATTTTTATTAAAATCAGATATTGCATCCATATTCAGACTATAACCTTCATCCATTCTCGAAGGAATATAAGCATCAACATTAAAACCAAGATCTTTCAAACCCATATATAATGTTGCAGCTGCAGTTACTCCATCAACATCATAATCTCCAAATACGACGATTTTTTCTTCTTTTTGTTTTATTTCTTTGAGTAAAAATACAGCTTTATCCATATCTTTTAAGTAAAAAGGATCTATTACTTGATTTTTAGAGGGATTTAAAAATTCAACAGCTTCATTTTTATCTTTTAGACCCCTACTTACTAGAAGTTTTCCAAGGAATTCAGAAATTCCTATATCATTAGAAAGACCACGGGCAATTTTTATATTTGCCTCATAGTCAGGGTCATTGGGGTCCCAAAAGACTCTCCAATTATTATTCATTTTTTGTTCCCCTTTCTTATTTATTTTTATTTCTTCTTTTCTTATATTATACAAAAATTATCTGTAAATAACAATAAGAAATGATGTAGGACAAATTTAAAATACTGTTAATTCATTATTTTTTGTTTTTTTATTATAGTTATGATTTAAAGTGTTAAATATACATGGTATAATTTAAATGAAAAAATTAATAAGCTTGGGGGTTCTTAAATAATGAAAAAAATAGCTATAATAACTACTGGTGGAACTATTGCAATGAGACATGATCCAATTCTCGGAGTTATTCCATCTGATGAACTAAACAAATCTTTGAATGATATTCCTTATTTGAGAGATATGGCAGAAACAGAACTTTTTGAATTTTCAAATATACCAAGTCCACACATGACTCCTGATAAAATGTTTGATCTTTCTAAATTTGTGAGAAAAATATTGAATAGGAAAGATATAGATGGTATAGTTATAACCCATGGAACAGATACACTTGAAGAAACGGCATATTTTTTAGATTTATTGCTTGATACTGTAAAACCTGTAGTTATGACAGCTGCGATGAGAGATTGGAATGAACCAGCTACAGATGGACCAAGAAATTTAATAGCTTCAGTAAGAGTAGCTTGTGCATTACATTCAATAGAAGAAGGAGTTTTAGTTTGTTTAAATGATGAGATACATGCTGCGAGAGAAGTTACAAAAACTTATACAAGTAATGTAGCGACTTTTGATTCACTTGGATATGGTCCACTTGGTATGGTTGATGAAGATACTGTTATTTTTTTTAGAAGATCTTTATTAAGAATGCATATAAATACCGATAAAATAGAAGATAAAGTGGCTTTAATAAAAACTTATACTGGAGATGATGGAAGAATAATAAAAGAACTTCCAGATCTTGGATATAAAGGTGTTGTTATCGAGGGATTTGGAAGAGGAAATGTTCCAGAACCCGTAGCTGATGCTATTGAAGAATTAATAAATAAAAAAATACCAGTGGTATTAGTATCGAGATGCTTTAAAGGTAGAGTTCTTGGAGTGTATGGATATAAGGGAGGAGGAGCAGACCTCAAAAATAGAGGAATTATAATGGGTCAAGAAGTTTCTGGTCCTAAAGCAAGAATAAAATTGATGGTAGTTCTTGGAAAAACTAATGATATGGAGATTATAAGATCTTATTTTGAATATCAAAATAAATGAGGTGGAATTTTGTGACTAAAAACCAAAAAGCGGCTATATTTAATTCAATATATTTAATAATATTTTTTTCTATAGCAGCGCTTTCTATGCAGGTTTTTTCTATTCTGGTTTTTTCTCTTGGGGTTATATTTGTTGTAGAATTATTTTCTAAATTTTTTATAAAATTTTTAAAAATGCCTAAAAAATTTGCAATTTTAATATCTATATTAATAATATTTATAAGTCTTATATTTTTATTGGTTTTTTTAATACCTACCGTGATTGGTGAGGTTTCTAATTTTATAAATTTTTTAAATGGAATCTTTGAAAAGCAAGAATGGAGAGAATTATTCCCAGAAAAATTTGATGATATAGAAAAAAATGTAACTGAATTTTTGATAACTTTGAGACCTAAAATAATATCCTTCATAAACGATGCTTTAATACAAATGCCGAATTTAGGTGGGAAAATAGGTTCTTTTATCTTTTACTTAGTTTTAATAACTATATATGGAAGTTTTTACTTTGATTCTTTTAAATTAAAAGCAGGAAATTTATTTCCTAAATCTATAAGAAACACATCTATATCATTTCTAAAAGATTTATATGTTAACTTAAAAAGTTTTGTTATCTCTACTTTATTTGCGGCTCTTTTTGTTGGGATTGGAGCTTTTATAATAATGAATATATTAGGAGTTAAATATTCTTTATTGATGAGTTTTTGGGCGGCATTAACAAATTTTATTCCCATCGTTGGAGTTATTTTTGAGTTTATTCCTTTAATATTAGTTGGTATATCAAGTGGATTGACTAAAATGCTAATATTGCTTTTAATAATGATCATATTACATACATCTGCTTTTATATTCTTCTTGTATGTCATGAAAGGTAGTGCCAGAATAAATCCAGTGGCAGTAATAATTTCAATTTTGATATTTGGATATATATTTGGATTTGTAGGTCCTATAATAGCTGTTCCAATAGGAATATCGATTAAAGTTTTTTGGAAACATTTTATATCTCCTACTTTTGAAAGGAGCTGAAATATTTTTGAAAAGATATATAATAATATTAATGATTTTGCTATCATTTTTAACTTCTTTTGCTATTAGTGTAGAAGATATACTAAATTTATCTAAGAATGAAAATACTTTAGAACTTTCATGGGATGAATTTTTAAAATATTTAAGTGAGTTTGGATATAGTGAAGAAATAGAAAATGCAGGAAGAATAATATCTGCAAAACGTTTTTTATATGAAAAATATTCAAAATATAATTTTGTTAAAAGTATAATTACAGAAGATTTTAGAGCATTTGCAACTAATTTGAGTTTAATACCTCCAAATTTCAATTTTTCTGAAGATGATATTGAAAAATTAATAATAGTTTTTCCAAACATGGTTGAAAGGGTTGAAGATTATTTGATAAATCCAGATGAATCTAAAAATTATGTCAAATATCTATATAGAATTGAAAAATTTGAAAAAAGAATAAATATAACCCAGTATGATATATATATTAATTATTTAATAAAAAAATCTATAAATAATTCTACATTTTTAGATGAAAGTCAAAAAGCATTCATAGTAAAGTATGTTCCTGTTGTGTATTTGAAAAAAATTGATGATATAATTTCAAATGAATCTTTTTCTATTGAAGAAAAGGATTATATAGGGGCATATAAATTATTGGGATTTATGAAAGATATTAATTCTATAAATGAAAAAAATCTTGAAACTTATATACTCTTAAATTCTTATTTTGATATAAAACAAAAACTTACATCTTTAAATAACAGTGTTTATTTTGTAGAGAAAACAGATTTAAATGATTTTATAGAAGATTCTTTGAGTTATATATATAAGTCTCAAGGTTTGAGTATAAAACACGATTTGATAGATGATTTAATTTTAAGTTTATTAAAAACTTTAAATATAAAAGTTGGAAATTTAAAAGAAAAAATGGTATTAGATTTTTCAAGAGATAAATTGAATATAAATGCTGAAATAAATAAAGAAATAGATATTTTATATGATCAAATTGAAAGTATAAATAAAATGAAAATTTTAGATATTGATAAAAAAACAAATTCTAGCACTGAGACGATAAAAAATTTAGAACAAAATAAAAATGAATCATCAGACAAAGATAAAAAATATAATTATTTATTCATAATAATTCCAATATTAATTATTTTTATACTTTTTGTAATGATAATAGAGGTATTTCCAAATATACGTATAGCAGAATTCTTTGTTAAAATGGGATTACCCATTTTCTCTTTTAGGATAATTAATAAACTTCTTTTAAAAGAGCCAAACAATTTTAAATATTATATATTTCTTGCTAAAGTTTATGAAAAAATGGATAAATATAATGAATCTATAAGTACTTATAAACATGCTATGAAAATTAAAGAAAGAGGAGATTTTAATGAATAATTCTTTGATAATATCATCATCTTCGAAAGAAGTTTATATTGGTCTCAAAAATGAAAATAATATTTTGATAAAAACAGCAACTGGTAGAAATTCTGGATCTCAAATAATAATAAAAATAGATCAACTTTTAAAAGAAAATAAACTCAAATTAAAAGATATAAAAAATTATTTTATAGATATAGGTCCTGGTTCTTTTACAGGGATTAGAATATCAATCGTTACCTTGCAAGGTTTATTAATGCCTTTTGAAGATTTTTCAATTAGAAAATTTTATTTTACTGATATTGTTAATCTCTGTTTAAAAGATAAAAAAGTTGTTAAAAGAGCTGTATTGAAAAGGGCGAGAGAAGATGCTGCTTATATAGCTTTATATGAAAATGAAATGCGTATAAATGAACCTGAAATGGTTAATTTTTCAGATTTTAAAAGTTATTTGAATGGATATACTCTTTTAGGTGAAGAGGCTTTGTATTTTAAGAATAAATATGATTTAAAAAATGATCATAGAGAAATATTTTTTGATAGGGATGTTTTTATTGATATAGAAAAAATCTCTAAAAGTGTTGATATTAACAATCTAAAACCTTTATATCTTCAAAAACCTTTAGCTGTGGAAAATTTTGAAAAGATTACAGGTAAAACATTAGATAAAAAAAATTGGGATTAAATAAATATTCAAAGGAGTTTAAACATGTCAAAAAAAATTTCATTAATAGGTATTTTTACTGCTTTAGCTTTTATATTATCATTTTTAAAATTTCCATCACCAGTTGGAAGTATAGCACTTGATTCTATGCCAGGATTTTTGTTGAGTATTATAAATCCTTTATACGGAGGAATTGCATCTTTACTGGGACATTTTTTTACATCATGGAATTCTGGTTTTTATTTTCAACTTTATCATATACCTCTTGCTTTAGCAATGTTTGCGATAACTTATATTTTTGGTAAATTATATCAAAAAAATAAGATTATATCTATTTTAATAGGTGTAATTTTAAATGGTATTGTATCTCCTTTTATAGTTGTAAAAATTATTACTTTTAAAGGGGTTTTGGGAATAATGCCTATGTTGATAGTAGCAAGTATTGTGAATATTTTATTAGCAGTTATTATATACTCAATGCTAAAAAAATATAATATAATAAAAAAATAAAAAACTTCATCGAAGTTTTTTATTTTTTATTTTTTATTTTGATTCTTTTCTTTTTTTTAAGATTTGTGTTTATTGTATCTAAAGATAAATGAGTTATATAACCTATGAATAAACTAAAACTATAAAAAATTTTTATTAATATGTAATATTTAGTATTTAGTAAAAATAGTATTACAGATAATAGAACAGCTGTTAAAATAGAATGCCATGCACCTCTATGTTTAGTAGTATTATTGAAAATTATGCCAAACAAAGTTCCAACAGATATTCCTACAAAAATTATCAAAAGATAATAAAAAGGTCCTTTAAATGGGATATAATGCTTAAAAATATAGTCATATTCAAAAAAATAATATACAGAAACAAGTATTAATAATATTCTGAAAAATCTATTTATTAAAGATTTTTGATGATCTACATCTGGGAAATCACTCCCAAGTATAAAAAGAGCATAAGATATTGTTATTTCAGAAGCTGAAAAAGAATAAAAATTTTTAGTAAATAAATAACTTATTATATTGAATACAAAGAAAAAAATAGGAAATCCTATTATTCCTGAGATTATATGAGTTCTAAAATTTGGCATTTAATCACCTTATTATATATTTTTTGTAAAAGAAAGTGGGGATTTTCCCCACTAATGTTATAATTCATTTTCGGCCGAAGCTATTTCAAAGGTTAATGATTTTAAAGATATTACAAAGTCTACATCTTCTACAGATATATTTTCTGGAACAGATAAAGATGTAGGAGTGAAATTTAGAATACCTTTAATTCCTGCTTCAAGAAGTATATCTACAACTTCTTGAGCTGCATTTACAGGAACGGAAAGAACTGCTATTTCCACATTATATGTTTTTATTATTTTTTCGATATCCTGTATTCTTTCTATTTTTACACCAGGGACTATCATATTACCAATCTTTTTTTCATCATTATCAAAAGCGGTAACAACTTTGAACCCATTTTTTTCTAAACCTGAATAATTAGCTATAGCATAACCAAGATTACCTGCACCAACTATTGCAACATTCCAGTTTTTCTTCAATCCAAGGATTTCTTTTAATTTAAAAGAAAGTTTGTCAACATTATAACCTACTCCTCTTTTTCCAAATTCACCGAAATAAGATAGATCTTTCCTAACTTGAGAAGCCTTTATTCCCAATAAATCGGCCATTTCTTTGGAAGAGGTTTTTTCGATACCATTTTCTTTCAATTTATTAAGACATCTATAATAGATTGCCAGTCTCCTTACCGTTGGTTTTGGTATTTTAGGAGCTCTCATTTTCTCACCCCTTCACAACAATATTAACTAATTTTTTCGGTACATATATGACTTTTACAATACTTTTACCTTCTATATGTTTTAATATTTTTTCATCTTCTAAAGCTAATTTTTTAATTATTTCAGAATCTTCTTCTACTGATACATTTAATTGAGATCTTAATTTACCATTTACTTGAATAACTATTGTTAATTCATCTACTTTCAATGCTTCTTCGTCTACAGTTGGCCAATTAGAATCAATTACTAATGATTCATGATTTAAAAGATGCCATAACTCTTCAGATATATGAGGTGCAATTGGTGATAACATCAAAGCAAAATTATCAGCAATTTCTCTTAAAAGCATGTAATTTAAATTATTTTCACTGTTTTTTAAATAATTATTTAATTCATTAGAAAGTTCCATCATAGCACTTATAGCGGTATTAAATTGAAAATTACCTTCTATATCGTTAGTGGCTTTTTTAATTATTTGATGTAATTTTCTTCTCAATGCTTTTTCTTCTTTGTTTTTTAAATTTAATTTAGATTTATCAAATTTTATATCTTTTACTTCATCAATAAATTTCATATATGAGTTCCAAACTTTATTTAAAAATCTATAAACACCTTCCACACCAGAATCATTCCATTCCGTATCTTTTTCTGGTGGTCCCATAAATAATATATAAGTTCTCAACGAATCAGTTCCAAACTTATTTATAATATCTTCTGGAGATACTACATTTCCTTTTGATTTAGACATTTTAGCTCCATCTTTATAGATCATTCCTTGAGTATAAAGATTTTTAAAAGGTTCTTCAAAATTTATTAAATTCATATCATGAAGTACTTTGGTTATAAATCTTGAATATAAAAGATGAAGTATAGCATGTTCTACTCCGCCTATATATTGATCTACAGGTAACCAATTGTTTACATCTTCTGAGTCAAATATTATATCATTTTTATGTGGGTTTACATATCTCAAATAATACCATGATGAATCAACAAAGGTATCCATAGTATCAACTTCTCTATGTGCTGTTCCACCACATATTGGACATTTAGTTTCTTTGAAATCGTTATTATCAACAAGAGGGCTCTTTCCAGTTGTTTCGAATTTTACATCTCTTGGTAATTTTACTGGTAGATCTTTTTCTGGTACAGGAACTGTACCACATTTATCACAATAAATTATAGGAATAGGTGCGCCCCAATATCTTTGCCTTGATATTAACCAATCTCTTAATTTATATTGTGTTTTTTGTTTTCCAATTTTTTCTTCTTCAAGCCAATTTAAAATTTCTTTTAAAGCTATTCTATTTTTCTTACCATTAAAATTTTCTGAATTTATCATAACTCCGTCTTCTGTAAAAGCTTTTTCAGATATATCAGCATTTTCACCATCTATTACTTGTCTGATATTTAAATCGAAAACCTTTGCAAATTCATAATCTCTTTGATCATGAGCTGGAACAGCCATGATAGCACCAGTTCCATATTCATAAAGAATATAATTTGCAACATATATTGGGATCTTTTCATTGTTTACAGGATTAATAGCATAACTTCCAGTGAAAGCCCCATCTTTCTTTGCTCCTTCTGCTGTTCTTTTAAATCTATCTTCTAATCCAACCTTTTTTAGAAAATCAGATACATCTTTTTTATTTTCATCAGTAGTCAAAATGTCAACTAATGGAGATTCTGGAGCTAAAGCCATAAAAGTTACTCCCCATAATGTATCAGGTCTTGTAGTAAAAACATTTATAGTTTCATCTTTACCATCAATTTTAAATTCAACTTCAGCACCAACACTTTTACCTATCCAATTTTTTTGCATTATTTTAACATTTTCAGGCCATTCATCAAGTTTGTCTATATCATTTAAAAGTCTTTCTGCATAATCAGTTATTTTGAAATACCATTGTTCTAAATGTTTTATTTCAACTTCATGACCACATCTTTCACAAGAGCCATTTACAACTTGTTCATTTGCAAGAACTGTTTTACAATCATCACACCAATTAACTGCTGCTTTTTTCTTATAAACAAGTCCTTTTTCATACATTTTTATAAATATCCATTGAGTCCATTTATAGTATTCTTCTGAAGAAGTCATTATTTCTCTACTCCAATCATAAGAAATACCCATTTTTTTTATTTGATTTCTTATTATATCTATATTTTTTAAAGTCCATTTTTCCGGATGTATGTTACCTTGTTTTATTGCCGCATTTTCAGCAGGTAAACCAAAAGAATCATATCCAAATGGATGTAAAACATTATAACCTGTCATTTTTCTATATCTTGCTACAACATCTCCAATAGTATAATTTTTAACATGTCCTACATGGAGAGTTCCTGAGGGATATGGAAACATTATTAGATTATAGAATTTTGGTTTTTCTGAATTCTGAGGAGTTTGAAAAGCTTTTTTTTCTTCCCAAACTTTTTGCCATTTTTTTTCAAATTCAACAGGATTATACTCTCTTTCCATTTATATAACCTCCATTTATTTTTATATTGTTAATTATACCACATATAAGCACTTTTTCACAATTACTAATTACCTGTTATTGTGGGTATATATAAGTTAAGATCTTTAGATATGTTTTGAATATTTATATCTGGATGTTTTAAAAGTCTTGATTGTCCAGGTTCTTGTATTAAAAAAAATACTTTTGATGGGTCTCCGCTTTTAAATGAGCTATTATAAGGGATTATATAGGTATAATCTGTTTTTATATTTGGAGATTTAAAAAAATAAAATTTATAAGGGTTTAAACCTGGTGTTAAATTACCTTGAAACAAATATTTTCCATTATTATCTTTGAAAGAACTCCAAACATCTTTTGAACCTATTATATATATTTGAATATATCCAGTTCTATCTTCTGATTGCAATTGAGTCAATATTTTATCTAAATCATCCATTTGTTTTTTTAAAAGACTATTAGAAACTATATATTTTTCTACTAAACCATTGGGTTTAAAATAAGAGTTCATTTGATTTATATCTTTTTCTAATTGAGAATTTTTTTGATTTAATTCATTTGATAATCTGTTTATTTGTTTTTGAGAGTAATTTTTAAAATTAACCATTCTTATTTCCGTAATTATAGACAAGATTAATGCTAAAACACTTATAAAAATAAGAATTATTTTTGATTTCATTCTTCACCTCCAATAAAAAACATCAAATTTTGATACAAATCTTTTTTTGTTTGCAAAATTTTTTTTAATTTTTGTATAGTATTATCAACTTTTTTTTGTTTTACAATTAATTTTTTTGAAATTTCTTTATAAGAAAAACCATCAAACCATAAATTTACTATATCTGTTTCATCTTCGTTTAATTCTATTAAAGCACTGTCTATTACATAATTTAATAAGAGATTTTTAGTTTGATTCTCTGGATCTTTTAAATAATATTCAAATCCTTCATTAAAATCATCATAAGTATTTTCTATGCTTATAGCTTCTGTAAGCACTTTGTTTTTTTGTCTATTTAAATAAGTAACAAAAGATTTAACTTCAGAGGATATATTTAAATAAGCAAAAGTTGAAAATTTAGAATTTGAATTTTCATCATAATTAAATACAGCTTGCATTAATCCTACAAAACCAATTTGTACAAAATCTTCAAAATCAGCCCATGCGCCATAATACTTAGAAACAACAGATTTAATCATTGGTTCGAATTTTTCCAAAATTATCCCCATCGCTTCTTTATCTCCTACTTGAGATAATTTCACAAGACGATTAGTATTCAATCTTCTGAGAATATAAATATTTCTATTCATGATTTTCAAGCCCCTAATAATAATTTAATTTAAATTAATAATATTTTATCATTTTTTTATTATAAAATTAAATATTAAAACATAAATATAAGAAAAAATCCCCTATAAAAGGGGATTATGGAGCGGAAAACGGGATTTGAACCCGCGACCCCTTGCTTGGCAAGCAAGTGCTCTACCGCTGAGCTATTTCCGCATATGGAGCAGGAGATGAGACTTGAACTCACGACCTCCGCCTTACCAAGGCGGCGCTCTACCGACTGTAGCTACTCCTGCTTAAACCAAAGATATTATACTATAAGTTTTATCTTTAGTCAAGATTTTAAATAAAGTATCATAAAATTTTAAAATGTGAGTCTATCGACTCACATTAAAATTCTTCAATAATATATATTAAATCATTATTTCTTAACAATGCGGCATTTGCTTCATCGGTGTCGACATGAAATTCTAAAGCATATTTATCACTTACTCTTATTAAAACATCTTGAAATATTAAATTTCTTCCATCTGTTTTTGATAAAACAGATACAATATCTTTATCTTTTAAGTTATAGAAAGCTGCATCATCAGTATGCATATGTATATGTCTTTTTGCTAATATTACACCTTCTTTAATTTCTACTTCGCCTTTAGGTCCTACTATTTTTATACCTTCAGATCCAGAAATATCTCCTGAATCTCTTACTGGAGGATTAACACCCAATTTAAACGCATCTGTTTTTGATACTTCTAATTGAGTATCTTTTCTAACAGGTCCTAAAACTCTCACTCTTGGAATAGTTCCTTTTGGACCTACTATATCTACTACTTCATCTGCGGCATATTGTCCAGGTTGACCTAAGTCTTTAATTGGGGTTAATTCATAACCATCACCAAATAAAATATCTAAGTCTTTTCTTGACAAATGAATATGTTTATTTGATACTCCAACTTTTATACCTTTTTCTTTTAATTTCAATTTTTACACCTCCGTAAAAAAATTATATTTTTGGTTTTATCATAGATTTTCTTATAATATAGCTCATTTTTTCTGGTATAAATAGTTTAATATTTAATGGCCCTCTTTTTACAGAAACCCATCCCAATCCGGGTAATGAAAGATCATAACCTTCTTTTATATTTAATTCATATTCATTAAATTTGAGTTTTTTATAATCAAATTCTTCATTATATGGTGGGAAGGCGACTTTCCTATTTTTTAAAATATCTTCAACTTTTTCTTCTTTTGTTATATGAATACCTATATTTTGAGACATAAATATAGAAAATATAGGTCTTAAATCATAATCTCCATGTTCAAGTATTTTAAAATAAGCCAATCCACTTAAAAAAACATATTTATCAGGATCTGCTTTTAATGTTTGTATAGTTATTTCTTTATTTGGAATCATTTTAACTTGTGAATGTATATCTAAAATATCACAAAATCTATCATTTGGTTCAATTCCAGGAGTATCATATATTTCAATGTTACTTTGATCTAATTTAGTTTTAATTACATTTAATGTTGTTCCAGGATAAGAACTTACAGTTATATCTTTATTTATAAGTTTATTCAATAAAGAAGATTTTCCAACATTAGTGACACCCATAATTAAAACTTTTTCTTTTTCTGTCATAGTTATTAATTTTCTAACACGTTGTAAACCAAAACCTTTTTTAGAAGAAACCATTCTGATATTATCTTTTTTAATATTTAGATATTTTCTAACTTTTTTAAATAACCATTCTTTAATTTCTGAAAGTGCAGAACTTTTTGGAAGTAAATCTATTTTATTTACAATTAAAATAACATTTTTATTTTTTAACTTTTCAGCTAAATCTTTTCTAAAAGTACCATCAAAATCTATTATATCAATTACCCATATAACAGTTTTGAAGTCTTTTAAAACTTTGTCGAGTTGTGGATAGAAATCAGAATTTATATCTAAAGGCATTAATTGATTATAATTTTTTAATTTGAAACATCTTTGACATAGTATTTTTTCATTATTTATTATTTTTTCGTCTAGTACATTTTGTGGCAAATAACCACTTTTATTTTCATCTATAGATTGAATTTTTATGCCACAACCTTCACATTTCATATTTCATCCTCTCCTTTAAAAAGAGTTGGTTTTTTTCGCATCATTTTTATACTCAATTTTTCAAAATTTCTTATAAATTTTGTCCATTTACCTTCTTTTTTACTTATTGGATTTACTTTTATGGTATAAAATCCTGATGAATTACCTGCTGTAATATCAGTAAAAAGTTGGTCTCCAATCAAAACACATTCTCTTGGTTTATATCCAAGTAATTTAACCTTTTTTTTGAGTTTAAAATTAAAAGGCTTTAAAGAAAGGGTTTGAATTTTTATATCAAATTCAGATATTTCAGATTTAACAGAATCAAATCTACTATCCCTTCCATTTGTAGCTATAAGGATTTCAAACCCCATTCCTTTTAGTTTAGCAAATAAATCTTTTGATTTTGAATTTAAGTTTTTTGAATGCCAAGCAACTAAAGTGTTATCAAAATCAAAAATTATAAGTTTATGATTTGTCTTTTTTAAATGATCATAATCGATTCCAAAAATATTATCTTTAAATTCATTAGGTACAGCTAAATCCATCAATCTAAAAAACCACCCTATCGTATAAAAGAATATGAAATATACAAATTTTGAAAAATTTGCCATGAATTTTTTAAATTTACTGTCTATCTGGTAAGTATATGGATTTATAAGAATAGTATATAAACCAAGTTTATTACCAGCGAAGACATCAGTTATAAATAGATCTCCGATCATCATTGTTTTGGAGTTTTGTGAATTTAAAATATTTAGAACATCTTTGAGTTTTTTTATGCCGGGTTTTTTCATATTTGAAAAAACTCTAACTTTACCTTTTGTTCTTTCTTCAATATGTATAGCCCGTTCTCTTTTTGCATTTGTAACAATTGCTACTTTAAAACCATCATCTAAAAGACGCTCGAAAAGTTCGAGCGTCTTATTCGTGATTTTTTTTTCTTTCCATACAGTTACTGTAAAATCATAATCGAATAAAATAGTAGTTATACCCCATTTTTTCATTTTTTTATAATCTATTGAATATATATCTGGTTTATGCTCTCGAGGTATTGGTATATATTTAAACAACCCCGTTGTGTGGCTCAACTTTAACAACCTCCATGTGAAAGGCTTGAGTTTTAAGAGAGTCTATAAGGGTTAAAGAATCGTTCAAAAAATATGAAGGAACTATTATTTTTAAATATCCATTTTCTTGCCTATTCCTTATATTCATCATATGTGGTTCCGCTTCAAGAAGATAAGTTATTAAATGGATATCATTTTTATCCACATCTATAAATATATCATATTCTTGAAAATTATCATCTTCATTAATATTTTTATGCATTATTTCCTCCCAATTACATTACTTTATTTAATTATAAATGAAAAACTTTAAAATACTTAAAATAAAGATTTACAATATCAAGTTAATAATTATAAAATTTTTGCAGAATAAGAAGCTAATTTAGATCTTTCTCCTTTTTTCATTATTATATTACTTGAAATATCGATATATTTAAATTTAGAAGCTGCATAAACTAATCCATTAGAAGATTCATCAAGATAAGGATTATCTATTTGATAAGGGTCTCCTGTAAGAACTATTTTTGTATTTTCGCCGACTCTCGTTAAAATGGTTTTTACTTCTGCTGGAGTTAAATTTTGAGCTTCGTCTATTATGATATATTGATTTGGTATAGAACGACCTCTTATATATGACAAAACTTCTATTTCTATTAGCTGTTTTTTTGTTAAATATTCTTCTGGAGATTTTCCTTTTCCAGAAAAAAGATAATCCATATTATCATAAATTGGTTGTAACCAAGGTTTCATTTTTTCTTCTATGCTTCCAGGTAAATAACCTATATCTTTCCCCATGGGTATTACAGGTTTTGAGATCAATAATTTGCTATATTTTTTTAATTCTAAAGTCATAAAGATTCCTGCAGCAAGTGCCAGAAGTGTTTTTCCAGTACCAGCCATGCCTATTAATGTTACAAAAGGAATAGAATCATCTAATAAAGCATCTAAAGCAAATAACTGTTCTATATTTCTTGGTTTAATGTTTAAAATTTCGGTATTAAAAGTTATATTTATTTTTTCGAAATTACTTTTTTCAGCATTTAATTTGTAATTATTATTTTGAGTTTCTAAATAAATATTGGGATATATTTCATCTTTGTTCAAAGATGCTTGAGATAAATTAAATGTATCAGAATTTAAATCCAAATCTTTCTTAGAAATATATCCATCATACATAAATTTCATATCAATTTTATCATTTAAATAATCTTCGCTTTTTATTCCAATGGATTCTGATTTAATTCTTAAATTTAAATCTTTACTCACAAAAATAGTTTCAATATCTTTAATAGAATTTTTTAAATTTAAAGCATAATATATTATAAAATCATCTTTTGAATTTCCTAAAAAATCAGGTATATTTGCTTTTAACTCTTTAGAAGTGAGAGCCAGAATCTTTAAAATTCCACCATTTTTTAGTTTAATACCTTTTTGTAAATTGCCTTTTTTTCTAATATTATCTAAGATTCTATTAACCTCTCTTGCAGATTTTGCTACTTTATCATTTCGATTTTTTAATCCATCGATTTCTTCGAGTACAGGAAAAGGAATTATAACATTATTATCTTCAAACTTGTAAATAGATTCTGGATCATGAATTAAAACATTAGTATCTAATACATAGTTCTTTTTCATATTATTCCCTCCATCCATAATGTGATTTTATAGTATTTGATTAGAAATACAATATTTAATAATTGTAAAATTATTATAATATAAAAAAATATAAATTATAAAAAAATATAATTAATTTGGATAATGTTGTTTTAATGTTTCAAACAATAATTTGAATTTAAGTTTTTAAAAATTATTTATTAATAAAGTGATATTTGATTTTATTTGTTGTTTAATTTATGATAAGGGTTTATAAAATTATATCATATATATAATTAAATGAAGATTAAAAGTATTTTTGTCAATATTAATACAAATAGTAATTAGTAATTATGAATGTGCAAATATTAACAATATTATTTATTATTAATTATGTAAAAGAAGATAATTTTTCAACTTAATCAAAAATTATCTTCAATTTTTGATAATATTAGTTTAATTCACACAATTGAAATTAAAGTTTTTTTGTTGTAATATTTATATGAAAAAAATTTCACAGTTTGAGGAGTGGTTTTATGAATTTTTCAAAGAGAGTATTAAATATGCAGGAATCTCCAATTAGAAAATTAATACCGTATTCAGATGAAGCAAAACAAAAAGGAAAAAAAGTTTATCATCTCAATATAGGTCAACCTGATTTAAAAACACCTGAGGCTTTTTTTGATGCAATAAAAGATAAAACTGAAAAAAATGATATTGTTTCATATTCTCATTCAGCAGGTTTAATGGAGCTAAGAGAAGCTTTTTCTGATTATTACAAGAAATGGAATATACCTTTAGAAAAAGAAGAAATAATAATAACTACGGGTGGAAGTGAAGCAATAATTTTTGCACTTGGAAGTGTTGCAGACCCTGGAGATGAAATAATAGTAATAGAACCTTTTTATGCAAATTATAGAGGTTTTTCAGAAATGTTAAATCTTAAACTTGTGCCAGTAAGGGCAACTCCAGAAACGGGATATGCTGTTCCTAATAAAGAAATGTTTGAAAATGTAATAACTAAAAATACTAAAGCTATAATATTTTCAAATCCATCAAATCCAACTGGAGCTGTTTATACTGAAGAAGAGATTTCTATTATTAATGAAATTGCAAAGGAACATGATTTATATATAATATCTGATGAAGTTTATAAAGAATTTACATTTGATGGAAAAAAACATATTTCTATAATGAATTTTGATGATTATGACAAATATATAATTGTAGATAGCATATCAAAAAGATATTCTGCTTGTGGTGCAAGAATAGGTGTTTTTGCAACTAAAAATAAAAAACTTTATTCACAAGCTATGAAATTTGCACAATCTAGGTTATGTTCACCTTTAATTGCTCAGTATGGTACAATAGGATTATTAAAAAATGTAAATGATAAATATATGGAAGATATGATAAATGAATATACGCAAAGAAGAGATATAGTTTATGAAGAACTCTCAAAAATAGAAGGTGCAGTTTTTAAGAAACCTCATGGTTCTTTTTATGTATCAGTTGAATTACCTATAGACGATTCTGAAAAATTTATAAAATGGATGTTAAAAGATTTTGATATAGATGGAGAAACTGTTATGGTTGCTCCTTTAGATGGATTTTATAATACTGAAGGAGCAGGAAAAAAAGAAATAAGAATAGCATATGTTCTTGAAAAAGAAAAGTTAAAAAAAGCATGTTATATATTAAAAGAAGGAGTAAATGAATATAATAAAATATATGCAAAATAAAAAATTGGAGTTTAACTCCAATTTTTTATTTATATGATTCTTCTTTTATTAATACTCTTATATAATTTTTACCATCTTTATGTTCATATTCAAAATTATCCACTAAATTTTTTATTATAAATAACCCTAAACCATTACCATTTTTTAAACAATTGTTTATTTGAAAATCGCCATCTTCAAATTTTAAAAAATTATCTGGAATTTTTTCTCCAACATTTTCAAACTCAAGCAAATATCTATTTCCCTCACATACTAATCGTGCTTTACCATCAAAACCATGTTTGAAGGTATTACTTCCGAGTTCATTAAGAGTTAAATCTAATATAAAATAAACATTATGAGAAATATTTGATATGTTTTTTTTTAATTTTTTCAAATTAATATTGATATCTTGCTTTGATTTAAAATCTAATGATAAATCCATAATATTATCCCCCGCTAAATTTTCTTTTTAGCCTGGTTTAATGCATTGAATATGGTTAAGATTAATACAGAAATAAAAAAACCATTAAAAGTTCTTATTATTCCTAGATATACTGGAGTATGAATATGCAAAAAAGTGTCTATGACAGAAACAATCAATAAAGATCTTGATAGTTCCCAGACTATTTCTCTTCCTTTTATTGAAGGAGCAAAAAAGAAAAAATAAGATATGAACTCTTTAGTTCTTGGCCTTGCAATCAACGTTTTTTCTAAAAAATCTCTTATCTTTCTTTCAGTATTCATCACAAAACCAAAATTAGAACTTCTTAATAAATATATTATTCCAGAAAAAAATATTAATAACAATAAAATTATATCACTTTTTTTTAATTTATCAAATGAAATATTTTTTATATTTTTTATAAAAATTAGAAAAGGTAGTGTTAACAATAATAATTTAATGCCTCTTATATTATTCAATTTAAAAATAAAGTAAGGATCATAGCCACTCATATAGATCAATATTCCCCAAACAACAGAATAAGGTAGGATTTTTATTAAGTTTTTATTAGATATTTTGTAATATATGATTATAGAAAATATAATTCCAGCAAATGCAAAAGACCAATTATGAAAAAAAATGTACAATATTATATATATAGGTGTTGATAATGGTAAATAAAGGCTCATTATGATTATGATAGTTCCAAAAGATAAAAATTTAAAATATTTATTAGGTGTATAAGTTTTAATAGAGGTGATATTCGATGGCTCGCCTAATTTGCTTATTAATTCTTTTTTTATAGTTTCTGTTCGAGGATGATTTGGAAAAATAAAATAATTAATTTTTCTTTCTTTTAAAGCTCTTATAAATCTTTGAATAATTATTCCATCATCATATTTTTCTATTTCATCATATTTTATAAAATGAGAATAATTAATTTTATCTAAATTTGTTTTTTTTACATCATCTTTTATATTTGTAAATTGTTTATCAAAATCAGAAAATTCTATTATAAGAATTTTTTGAAATGAATTTGAAATTTTTTCTAGTGTTTTTATAGGATTTTTAGACGCATTTTTAAGAATAGCAGTATTTTTGAATTCATAAAAATTATAATCTTCTATTGTAATTTGTTCAAGTTCGTTTAGATTGGGCAGAAAAGTATATTTTGATATATTTTTCATATCAAAATAAGTAGAATAAATTACAAACCATGAAACAATAAAAGATGTAAATATAAAAACATAGCGTTTAAATTTTTTATTCATAAAATCACCTTTATAAATCTACAAAATTATTTTATAGAATTTTCTTCGATTCTGGATAAAACCTTTTTTAAATCTTTATCAAGTTCTGCTGTTAAATCATAATCTTTATTTTTAAAATTGAATTTTAAATTATAGGCATGTAGAAAAAATCTTCTTAATCCATAATTGTTTTTAACTTCTCTATTTAAAGCTCTATCTCCATAATGATCATCTCCAAGTACTGGATTACCTATTTCAGAAAATTGAACTCTTATTTGATGCTTTCGACCCGTATGTATTAAAACTTTTACAAGAGAAAAAAATCCTAAATTTGTTTCATATTCTTTTAAAACAGAGTATTCTGAATGAGCTTCTTTGGAATCAACTAAACTTTTTAATTCTCCTGATTTATTTTTTAAAGTGCCTTTTAAAAGAGTTAAATAATATTTTTTAGCTTTCCTTGATTGAATTATTTCAGATAATAATCTTGAAGTATTTTTATTTTTAGCTATTATTAAGACTCCAGAAGTTAATTTATCTAATCTATGAACTAAATGAGGATCATAAGAATCGTTTGCATGATATTTGACTCCTTCTATTATTGTAACCATTTGTTCTCCTTGTCCAGGATGCATTGAAACTTTAGAAGGTTTATTTATAACTAAAAAATCGTCATTTTCATATATTATTTCAAAATCTAAAGGTCTTGCTTTCATTGAAGGTTTTAAAGGTCTGATCATATTTTTATCATCAATAATTTCTATTTCAACAGAATCTCCTATGGAAATGTTAAAATCATTTTTTTTAATTTTCTTACCATTTACATAAACATGACCTTTTCTTATAGATTTGAAAATTGAACCTAATTTTATTTTTGGAAAATTAAACCTTAACAGCTTATCTAATCTCTTATAGTAATTATTTTCATCGACAATAATTTGTTTTTTCATTCGAATTCCTCCATATGATGTTATAATTGTATATATTCTTGTACAATTATACCAGAACAAATTATACAGGAGGAAAATTTTATGATAAAAAAAACGCTTGAAACTCTTTTGAGTTTTATAGGACAAGATATATTAACTCAAGAAAATAAAGATAAACTTAATGAGTTAGTTATAAAAGGCATAAAAACTAAAGATGAATTCAGAGAACTTAATAATTATGTAATAACTTTAAAAGAAATAGAAATAAAAGAATATATTTTTGAAAAAATGCTTCAAAGATACTTTTTTTTGTTCAGTCTTTCTTATAAAGATGGAATTTTAAAGTATGCAGAAGAAAAAACAAAACTAAATATAGGTTATGAAGATTTCGATGAAATGATAGATTTTATAGAAAATTCTAATATAAATTCTAAAATATTATTTTATATTTTGAATGAAAATATAAAAAAGAGAATAAAAGTAATTAAAGATCTTATGAAAGATAATTCAAGAGAAATATGGAAAGAACATGAAATAAGGGCATATTTAAAAAGATTAAAACCTTTGACTATAGAATTTATGAAACTTTTATCAAAAAAAGGGAGTATGGAAAGCAAAGAAATTATAAAAGAATTGAAATTAAAAGGTCCTAAATCTGTTTCAGCGTTGGTTAGTGCCTGCATAAGAAATTCGCCGTTAAGCAAAGAAAAGATAATATTTAAAGATGAAAAATATATCAAAATAAATGAAAAATATAGAGATATTATATTTAATATTTTAAAAAATAATACACAAAAATGATTATATTAAAAATATAATCATTTTTTTTATTCTTTTATTCATAAGTGTATCAACATACTATTTAATTTATTATTAAAAAACATAATTAAAAATGAATTATTTTTCATTAACGTTTATATCATTGAATTTTTTTGCAATGTTCATATTTTCATATTTTTGTACATCGAAAAGAAATAATGTTCTATTATTTTTAACATATTTGCATTTTAAGAAATAGTATGGTAAAATAAATATGAGCAAAGTTTAAATATATTTAATAATTAAATGCATAAAATTAATAAAGAAGAATATAATATTAACTTATAGCCAATTCAAGGGGGGAAAAGAATGAGAAAAACATTTTTGGTTTTTTTAATGCTAACAGCTCTTGTGTTATCTTTTGCAGCTGTTAAAAATCCTAATGTTATAGTAAAGAGTGTTATTGGAGAACCTGAAACATTAGATCCAGCATATGCATATGATAATGCAAGTGGAGAAGTTATAAATAATATAAGTGAAAATCTAATAGCTTATGATGGTGAACATTTAACTAAATTTATTCCTATGTTGTCAACTGTTGTTCCTTCAGTTGAAAATGGATTAATGAGTGAAGACGGATTAACTTATTCTTTCAAAATTAGAAAAGGAGTAAAGTTCCACAATGGTGAAACTTTAACTCCAGAAGATGTTGAATATTCTTTTGAAAGAAATCTTTTAGCTTCTCAATTTGGAGGACCAATGTGGATGTTACTTGAACCATTAACAGGAGTTCAATACTTAGAAGATTTAGTTCCTTCATATGTTGGTGCAGCTGATTGGGCAGATATTTTTGATGAAAATAATGAACCAAAAGCTATGTACAAAGATAAGCTCATAAAATTTTATGAAGAAGTCATAGATCCAGTAGTAGAAGTTAATGGAGATATGATTACATTTAAATTAGCTATGCCTTATGGTCCTTTTTTAAATGTTTTAGCTCAGAATTCAAATTGGAGTACTATAACCAATGCAAAATGGGCTAAAGAACAAGGTGCATGGGATGGTAAAGCTGATGGATGGTGGAAATGGCATAATTTAAGAACAGAAGATGCTACTTTCTATGCAAATTATATGGGAACAGGACCATTCAAACTCGTTGAATGGGATAGAACACAAAGAAAAGTTGTTTTAGAAAGATTTAATAATTATTGGAGAGAACCTGCAAAGGTTGAAAAAGTTATCATTCAAGTTATGGAAGAATGGTCAACTTCAAAAGCAGCACTTGAAGCAGGAGATGTTGATATATTAACTCCAGATCAACAGTATATGTCTCAATTAAGAGGAAGAGAAAAAGAGGGTATAACTACAGTAGAAGGTTTAACTACAATTTCGAGTGATGTAATAGGTGTTTTATGGACCATAAATCCAGATTCTAAATATATAGGATCAGGAAAACTCGATGGACAAGGAATACCTATAAATTTCTTTGCTGAACCTAATGTAAGAAAGGGATTTCAAGCATCATTTGATTATTTGAACTTTATAAAAATGACTCTTGAAGGACAGGGTTTACAAATACCATCTGCATTACCTAAAGGGTTATTAGGATATTCAGAAAATTCTGATAAACCTGAATTTAACCTTGATAAAGCAACATCTTATTTTAAGAGAGCTTATAGAGGTCAGTTATGGAACAGAGGATTTAAAATGACTCTTACATATAATTCAGGTAATGATACAAGAAAAACAGCAATGGAAATTTTAAGAGATAACCTAGCTAAAATAAATCCAAAATTCCAAGTAGAAGTTAGAGCTGTACAATGGGCTGATTATGTTGCACAAAGAAGATCAAAAACAGCGCCAATAAACTTCTTCTCATGGCAAGCAGATTATCCAGATCCACATAATTTTATTGCAACATATTATAATTCTGATGCTGGATATTATGGAGCATTTATGGGCGAAGATTATGCCAAATTTGCAAAAACACCACAGGCAGCATTTGGAGGAATATCTCTTAATGACTATATAGATATGGCTTTAAA
Organism: Oceanotoga sp.; assembly: GCF_030445905.1. NCBI lineage: Bacteria > Thermotogati > Thermotogota > Thermotogae > Petrotogales > Petrotogaceae > Oceanotoga > Oceanotoga sp. Next base: position 49,189 of record NZ_JASUSU010000017.1, read on the forward strand.
AGAAGCAAATACAGAAAAGAGACAGGCTATGTATGAAAAAATAACAGACTTTGTTGTAGACAATGCTATAAATATTCCAACTTATCAAGTATATTCCAGAAAAGCTATGAGAACATGGCTTAAGGGATGGTCAAGAAATCCAATGCAAGGAAATAATGAATACTTCTACCCAATGTACAAAGCTGAATAATTAAAAATTAAATAAAAAGAGGGGAGGGCGCATTGGCGTTTCTCCCCTCAATCTATTTTTGGAGGTGAATTTTTTGACATCCTATATCATAAGAAGAATTTTGATGCTTCCTATAATAATGTTGGGGGTAACTTTGATTGTTTTTTCTATGATGCAATTATTGGGAGAGGATAAATTAGTTGCAGCATATATACCTCAATCCCAACTTGATAGATTAAATGATGAACAAATTGATAATATAAAAGAAAAATATGGTCTAAATGATCCTTTAGCAATAAGATATGTAAAATGGCTTGGAAATACTTTAAAAGGAGATCTTGGATGGTCTATTGTTGGTAAACAACCAACTAGAAGTGCTATATTATCAAGAATTCCTTATACAATTGAATTAGCTTTATATGCAATTATACCTATAATTTTTGTAGGAATATGGCTTGGAGTTAAAGCTGCTGTAAAACATAATTCTTTTACAGATAATTTTATAAGAATATTTGCATTAGTTGGATGGTCATTACCAGATTTTGTATTTGGACTCATAATATTGATGGTATTTTATGGGGTATTGGGTTGGTTTCCACCAGGAAATCTAAGTCAATGGGCTGATGAAGTTATAAAATCAGACTCATTTAAAAATGTAACAAATTTAATATCTATAGATGCATTAATAAATGGAAGATTTGATATATTTGTTGATGCTTTAAGACATATAATTGCTCCTGTTATAACTCTTGCATATCTTTGGTGGGCATTTTTACTTAGAATAACTAGATCTGCTATGCTTGAAGTTCTAAAAAAAGATTATATAAGAACTGCAAGGGCAAAAGGGTTATCTGAGAAGGTTGTTATAAACAAACATGCTAAAAGAAATGCATTAATTCCAGTTACAACAGTAGCTGGGTCGATGGTAATAGGATTATTTATAGGTACAGTGTTTGTTGAAACCATTTTTAACAGAACAGGTCTTGGAAAGTTTGTTGCCGATGCGGCTACCCAATTAGATTATTCATCTATAATGGGAAGTCTATTATTTTATTCTTTAATTCTTGTAGTTGGAAATCTTATAATAGATATATTATATGCCGTTATAGATCCAAGAATTAGACTCGAGTGAGGTGAAGATGGTGAATAAAGAAGAAGTTAAGAGAACATTAAAAAAACTATTTAGCAATACAGGTGCAATAGTTGGATTTATATTAGTATCATTTTTTATTGTTATTGCTATATTAGCTCCAATAATACAGCCACCTGATATCCCTCAGGATTCAGATCTAAGCAATATAAAACAATTAATAGATGAAGGGGATTTAAATAATAGAGAAACTATAATAGGAAATTTTAAGGGATTTCAAGATCTTTATTTTGGATTTTATATGATGGATTTCGATACTATAAAATCATTAAAAAATGATATGGATTCATATAAAAAAGGTGATCTTTCTTTTGAAGAATTGAAAGGTACAATAAATGATTTAACAGATTTGTATATAATAGATATTTCTTATTCAACTTTAATAGAAGAAAATA